>NZ_CAXGLS010000007.1:0-75555 GCF_964010655.1 uncultured Idiomarina sp. | reverse complement strand
TCATTTTCCGTCGGGTGATACCGGGTCGATAAGATGGCGTAGGTAAAGTGCGCCTCCAGCTTCGGATATGCGGTTTGCTGTCGTTGTGTCATGGAACGGTATCGCCTGTCATTGTGTTATTCCCATTGGCGCTGCGTTTCCGGCTCGCGGATCATCGCTTCCAGATAATAACGCTCGTCACTGGCAATGCTATGCAGCCGATCCAGTAGCTCGTTGACCACCGTATCGAGCCCCGATTGATGCCCGGGTGCCAACTGTAGTCGATAACCATGCGGCTCTATCTGTTCCACGTTCTCACTGAAGGCCTTTAAGCCGAACCGCTCGAGACGTTTTTGAACGGTTCGCTCTGCTCGTGTTTTGTGATCAAGTTTTAATAAGCGCAGTTCAACTGTAAGTACAATGGGAGTGGCTTCGGTCAGTCTCATATTCTGGTGCACAATTTCAGCATTGGATGGCATGGTTTCAAAGGGAGTAGAGGCCTCCAAATACCGCACGGCTGACTGAATATCACGCCACCCGACATACTCCATCAACTCATTCAGCGACCAACCTTGCTGGGTCGCCCAGTTGGCAAATCCGCGTCGCAGAGAATGGCTGCTGTACTGCTCGGCCTCTAACACACCCGCTTCTTTCAGGCGTTGTCGCAATAGCGGCAAGACACTTGCCGGACTCATGGGCAGCGAAGCCATTTGCCCCCATCGATTGATCCCTCGAAAAACAGGGCCTTCGGTGATCTCTGCATCGTTTAACCAATCCTGATAGGCCTGAACCGGGCAGAGCTTCGACAACGCTGGCGTACGATAGGCCTGACCCTGATTGTTTCTGTCGGATTTACTGCGGGGTAAGTAGATCGACAAGCCTTCACCCGGCGCCAAATCAATGTTCTCTATACGTAATCGGACGATCTCATCACTGCGGAAACCTCGCCAAAATCCAATGAGCAGCAGCGCTTTATCCCGGCTGGCCCGAAGAGAGGTGGCATTGATGGTCGACACTGCCTGGCGACAACGATCTAACCAATCACAGGTTTGCTCCAGGGCTTCGAGTTGCATGGGCCGAGCCTGCTTAACACGAGCCGGATGCAATTCGCGGATCCCTTTTAACACCTTACGAACCAACGGCGACTTGGTGGGATCGACAAATCCCTGAGACTGATGCCATTGTCCCAGCGCGGCCAGCCGTAACTTCAGCGTATTGTGCGCCAACACACCGGCATGATCCGACAGATATCGGGCGATTTGGTCGCTCGTCGCCGGCAGCCGACCACCCCAGTGCGCCTCGAAGTGCTCTATGGCCGACTGATAACTGCGCCGGGTATTCTCCCGGGTTGCAGCGTGCAGATAGCGATCCAAATTACTCATGGCGTCCTCATTCGCTCAGTACAGTTGACGGCTCAGTTTGACCATCGGTGCTCTGTACTGCTCAGTCGCTTATTCTCGTTTATTACGTACCAGAATAGCCGATAAATCAATAAGAAACAGTCTAACCCATCATAATTTCAGATTATCTAATATTAAAAACAGTTTAAATTAGACAAATTTGAAATATAGTTTAATATGTAAATACATATTACATACCACAGTATGAAATCATCAGGAGGACAGAATGGCCAGAGGCGGTATAACCAAAAAGGCGGTCGAGCAGGCGCGCAATGCGTTACTCGCACGAGGAGAGTCAATTTCCATTGATGCCGTTCGTATCGAGCTCGGGAATACCGGCTCAAAGACCACCATTCACCGTTACTTAAAAGAGCTGGAAACCGAAGACGACAAAACGGCACTTTCAGAGTCTTTAAGTGACGAGCTCATCGCGTTGGTCAACCAACTCTCCGGTCGTCTCAAAGCTGAGGCACATCAGACGCTGGAAGCCCAAGAAGAGCGGCATAGCGAGCAGGTGACGGCGTGGCAGGAGCGATTTGAGCAACAAAGCCAGGAGTTATTGGCCACACAAGCGCATGTTGAAGAGCTGCTGCAAACGTTGAAACAAGCCGAGCAGCAACAACAGCAACTTCAGGAGACAAACCACCGGCTGGAGGTAGATAATGAGCGGCTCCAGTCCGATCTGTCCTCACAGAAACAACGCCTGTCTGAAAAAGATGAGCGTATTGCGTCACTGGAAGAAAAACACACACAAGCCCGGGAAGCGTTAAATCATTATCGTGATTCGGTCCGTGAGCAACGAGAGCACGAGCAGCGGCGCTACGAGCGCGACGTTCAGGGGCTGCAAAGTGAGATCAACGAGCTGGAGCAGGCATTGACCGCACGGCAGCACAGTTATTCAGAGCTGACGCAACGCAATACCCAATTGGAAACCCAATTGACGGAGCTTAAAAGACACTACGACGCCGTATACCAGGAAAGTCGAAGCACGGACGCTCAGCTATCCGAGTTAAAACAACAGTACGATCGACTGGACAACCGGTTTGTAAGCGTAACGAGCGAATTACAAGGTGCCCAAGACAAACAGGAGCGCTTACAAACATCGCTCACGGAGCTTACGCAGGAAAAACAGGCGTTAGAGCATGAATCAGTGCAACTGAACGCGGTGATTGCAACACAAAAAGAAATGATTGAGCACTGGTTTACTTCCGGGCAACTTAAAACCTTCTCCCCACACGGAGAGTCTTAATTCGAGTACCGGTCGTGAGATAGTTCTCTACTCGGACTTGACTCCGACTCGTTGATATACGTCATAATCACGCGTACTATCAAACACTCCTGACATCAATGGAGATGGTTATGAATATTCTCTCACCCAAAATGCTCTTGATTGCCTGCGCATTATTTTTGTATGCACCTGTCGTTTTTGCAAGCTCACCCGGCGGTGACAGTGCTGATATTATCAGTGACATCGTCGACACACCTGCAACGGTAAAAGCGAATGGTGTTGTGCGCGTGGGATGGCAGCGCGACGATGTGCCTGTCATGGTTGACGGCCTAAAGCTTCCTACTCCGGCCGGGTTGGGAAGTTGGGCTGGCTTTAAAGAAATGCCTAACGGCGGTTTTATGCTGATGGGCGATACCGTGGTCTTCGAAGATGAAATCACGCCTGCGATGGACGCAGCTTTCGCACACGACCTAGAAATCACAGCACTCCACAACCACTTTGTGTTTGATAGCCCTTCTGTTTACTTTATGCACATAGGTGGCCACGGAAAAAACCTTGCAAAGCTTGCCGAAGGCGTAAAAGCGATGTGGGATGCTATTAAGGAAGTTCGTAAACAACACGCCAAACCAGTAGATCGCTTCCCAGGCAGTGTTCCTGATATTACCGGGGAGTACAAAACTGAGGCACTTGAAGGTATTTTGGGAGCCGAGGGCAGTCTCAACGGCGAAGTACTCAAGTTCACGTTTGAACGTTCCGCGACGATGCATGGTACTGAATTTGGTGCGCCAATGGGTTTGTCAACCTGGGCAGCTTTCTCTGGCAATAAAGAGCATGCGGTTGTTGACGGAGATTTCGCTATGACCGCTGACGAAGTCCAAGCTGTGATGCATGCATTACGCGAGGCCAATATTCATATTGTTGCGTTGCACAACCATATGGTTGGTGAAACTCCTCCTTATTACTTTTTACATTATTGGGGCAAAGGAGATCCCGAAAAACTGGCGCAAGGAATACGCTCAGCGTTAAAAGCACAGAAATCCATCGCTAAACAAAGCGAATAAGCACTGGGGTGTGACTGAAATTGCCTAAAGGGAGATAAACTTATAATTTATCTCCCCTTTAAGGTATTAACCTCAATGAAAGAAGGTTCTATGCGGGGTAATAACAGATATTTTCAGTGATTTTTGGGCAGGCAATCGTTCCGGAACACGTCGATTTCTTGAGTTATTTCAACACGAACTAACCAGCTTTTAATAAAAATAACGTTTATTGAATTTATAAATAGGCATTATTTTCAAAAAGTTAACTTCTCTTTGGCGAATTTTACACGAATCCCGGCCGACCCTCACTAATTGCTGGCCATCACGACGAATAATAGTATCGCCGATATCCTCTAATGCATCGTAACGCCCCGTTGTGCGAAGCAGGTATAGCCGTTTACCTTGCTCTAAATCGCCGGCAGAGGTGTCCTGATTCCGAGCGCGTAACACGCGCTGAACATCAGCGACTGAAACGTTGTGTTGAACCAATGCTGCATCATCAAGCTGGATTCTTACTTGTCGCTCAGCACCGCCGCTTACCTCAACTTGAGAGACGCCGGCAACGGACGACATGCGCGGTCTTACATTGTCTTCGATGTAATCCCGCATCATTATCATGTCCAGTTGCTGAGGATTTCCCTCAACAGGCGCCACTCGGAAGTACATGAACGCATTACTCGAGAATGAGGCGGCAAAAATCTTAGGTTCATCGACATTTTCTGGATAATTTGGCACTTGAGTTAACGCATTGTTAACCAGTATTAATGTTTCGGCAACGTTAATGGAGTACGGAAAGTCCAATTCGATGGTTGCTTGCCCTGTACTCGCCGTGCTTTCCATGCGCTGTAAGTTCGGAATCGTTCTTAAAAACTCTTCCTGCTCGATGAGAATTTCCTTTTCAATATCTTGCGGTGTTGCTCCTGGCCACTGTGTCTGAACACTGATGGTTCTGACTTCAAGATCGGGGATCATCTGGACTGGAATGCGAAACGCTGCCGTGATACCAAGCAGACAAAGGATCAGGACTGCAACTATGGTCGTGTGCTTATGTCGGATGAGCCATTCAATCATATTGATCACCCGATACGATGGTTACTTTATCCCCATCATTCAACGATTCATTTCCACGCACAATAATCTGCGTAGTTTCAGGTAAACGTTCTTCAATGGCTATAAAGTCGCCAAAACGGTAGGTCACGTTAACAAACTGCTGCTTTGCGAGCGTTTGATTACCTTCGCTCTCAACCAGCCAAATCGATGTCCGTCCGTCACTGTAGCGTATCAGCGCATCCTTATTTATTACCGTGCTTGGCTCTGACAGCTTTACTTCAAATTGAACATCAACGGGCATACCCACATAGAGCCTATCGGCCGTGAATTCACTGATGCGTACTCTAAAAGCGCGTTCACTGTTTGTCGTCGTCGGCACAATATCCGAAATGGACGCGTCATATTGCTGAATATCACCGAAAAGATCTTTGCGAACCACGGTTACATCGGTCGTTTTATCAACATACGGTAAGTAACGAAAAGGTAAGAAGGCATCAATGTATAGCTTATCCAAACGCGTTAGCTCAAACGCCGAGGAGCCAGGCGTTACCCATTCACCTAGATCGATATAGCGCGCCGATACAACGCCATCAAAGGGCGCTTTTAACGAATGAAAATCAAGTTCAACTTGTGCACGCTGCAACGCCGCCTTACGGCTTTCTAATTCAGCGCGTGCCATATTGAGCGCGGCACGAGCGCGTCTAAGTTCACTTTTTGCCACGGATTGACTCGCGGTGAGTGCGTTCAGTTCATCAAACTGTTGTTGTTGATTATCCAACGTCGCTTGACTTGCGCGCACCTGCGCGCTCAACTCTGTCAACTGTGCTTCGCTTTGTTGTTTATCGAGTTCCGCGATAGTTTCGCCCTGAACTACTTTGGCGCCCACGTCAACGTTGTGGGCTTTAAGTAGGCCTTCCACAGCAAAGCTCAGCTGGCTTTGTTCTATGGTATTTACAACCGAAGGTACACGCACTTCCTTCATCGGCGCACGAAAGTGAGCCTTATCAACGGTCACTTGCGTATCTTGTGCTACAGTCAATGAAGGCATAGCAACTAGCGATGCAAACAGTAAAGTATAGGGTTTCATAACAGCCTGCGGTCGTTATTGAGTTTACTTGTATACGCGAAAAACAACGCGGTTGGATTTTAATCATTGCCGTGTACTGGAGTGTAGCGATGAGTTTAGCTGAAGCAAGAACGTTTGAATGCCCATATTGTATGGCCATTAATGAACTCGAGTTAGATTGGATTAATGATTTAGGCACACGCCAAATCGTCGACTGCCAGATTTGCTGTCAGCCGATAGAATTAGAGATCTTACAAATAGGGGACGACGCGCAACTGATTGCGCGCCGCGATGACGAATGAGCTTATAACTGTTCGATTTGCTCGGCTGCGTTTTTAAAACCTTGTTCGCGTGCTTCATCACCCATGTTCATGCCTTCAGCACGTACGACCTCGACATCCGTGATGCCAATAAATGCGAGGGCATGTTTAAGGTAGCTTTCTTGATGATCAAGTGCAGTTAAATCGCCTGTTGAATACACACCGCCACGGCCTGAGGCGATAATTGCTTTTTTGCCCTTAAGCAGCCCTTCAGGACCTTGCTCGGTATACTGGAAAGTCACACCAGCTTGTAAAACACGGTCAATCCATGCTTTCAACTGAGACGGAATAGTAAAGTTGTACATCGGTGCACCAATCACGAGTACATCAGCTTCTTGTAACTGGCTTACGTACTTATCGAAATGCGGTTTTTCTTCAGCCAACAACTCTTCTGCTGTTAGATGACCAAGCGGGGCTTGAATAAGGTCAACATGGGTGACGCGTGCGTTCTGATTGCTTGCTTTTAACTGCGCTACAACATCAGCGCTGAGCTTACGGCTGACTGATTGCTCGACGAAAATACCAGAATCTACGTGTAAAATGTTCATAAACCACCTCCAATTATTTGATACTGCTATTGTATGGTGTTCCATAAAATTAAAAAGATGTCTAAAATGAGAACTCTCGTTCCATAATTGGTACACTCTATGGCGCTTCCGGATATCACTAACTATTATTTATTCGCCAAAGTGGTTGAGGCTGGCAGTATTTCATCTGCGGCTCGGGCGTTAAGCTTGCCCAAAGCCACGGTGAGCCGGCGATTACAACAGCTCGAAACAGAGCAGGGCATGCGTTTGTTTAACCGGTCTCAGTCGGGGGTGCGGCTCACCGATGTAGGCGAAGCTTTTTTATTACATTGCCAGCAACTGGTCGAAGCCGCAGAAAGTGCACAGCAAGTTACCCAGCGCTTATTAGAAAAGCCACGCGGTCGAGTTAATTTCAGTGCGCCTTATGCATTAAGCCAAAGTTTACTTGTGGATGTATTGCCCGAGTTTATGACACTGTATCCAGAAATAAACATTAATTTAGTAGTAACTAATCGCCCGATTAACTTAATTGATGAAGGCATCGATGTTGCGTTACGGGTACGTCCAAATATTGAGGACTCGAGTTTAATTGCACGTCCATTGAGCGAATCGCCACTGACATTATTTGCCGCACCGGCATTACTAGAACAACACCCAATAAACGAGCCTAGCGACTTATTAGCACTGAATCATTTGTCTTTACATTACACCAGCGGTCAGTACCGTTATTTATTGACCCACGAAAAAGGCGAGCAGCAAACCATTAAATTTGAGCCACGCCTTATTACCGACGATATGATTGTTTTGCGTGAATCGGCTATCAAGGCACAAGGTGTGACCGCTTTACCAACTTACTTATGTAATGAAGCCGTACAAAACCAACAATTAATGCAAGTGTTACCCGAATGGACATTGCCTGTGGGCATTATGCATCTCACGTATCCACACCGACGTGGATTACTGCCAGCGGTACGCGTGTTGATAGATTATCTCACCGAAAACTTACCCAAACGCGCCGAGTTATTTAATTACTAACAACCATACACAGGGCAGCGCTCACGTAAAAATGTGAGGACTTCACCTTGCTCATATGCTGATATACCTACGATTTAACATAATATACATTATACGCAATCATTAATATGGTAGTTTGGGGCGGTCGATAAGCGGCTTCACTCGCTCGGCCTTTGCCGTAGTCGATTTAAGGATTTCGACTCTAAAATGCGCCTGTTTATTCAGGCGCTGCTACGTGAAATTTTGTCCAGTTTTGGCTGTTATGTATCGCAGATTTTGCGTACGAGCTTTAGCAATATCGTCGTGCTATTAACTAACAGCTAAAGCCAACCTGTGCTAACATCGGTCGATTAATTTCATCTAAGATTGTTGTGGTCATATCTAAGCTGGCCATAGGATAAGGAACTCGATTTATATGCAGCTGAGCGCTTCGCAACTAACTCCTCAAACACACACATGGTTATCGCAACGGCCGAAAGAATGCAGTTCACTATTGCTTGTCGGTCAACAGCGTGCCTTAAACGGTTTAGCGGCCGCTTTACGGCAAACGGGTGCTTACGGTCACTGTTTTGCGATCGTCCCTCGTGGCTTTAATCATAGAGAAGTGTTTGATGAGTGTTTTGCGACGACCACATGGCAACACAGTCGTTGGTTTGATTGGCTGTATTTAGCTGACCCGGACGATGCGTTGCGCCCGCTGTGTGTCAATGTGCCATCGGGTAACGCGTTTGCGGTAATTGGTGCGTTACAACACATCTTGCAGCAACCGCTCGACCAGCGTGATGACCTTCTTGAAGAACTCGTTACGTCGTTCGATACGCGCGCTCTGCGCGACTATATCCAACGTGTTAAACAAAAAACCTTTGATGATTTTGCGTCCGACCAATTTGCGACAGTGATTGTCGGACATGAGCACCCTGCTCCTTATTATTATTGTGATCGGGTATCAGAATCGCAGTTATTCGGCCAAATGGGTGTACAGTCCATTGGTGGCACTGTGCGTTCAGATCTTCATCTTTTAGAGCCCGGTTGGATTCTAAAAGCCAATGGCGGTGTGCTAGCCATCGATATTGATGCTTTGTTGGACCAACCGGCAATGTACAAGCGCTTAAAAGAAGTGCTTAAGAGTGGCTATTTTGAGTGGCCGCAGCCCACCATGGAAGCGGGAGCCGCTTATTTTTATCGTCCAGAGCCGGTACCTATCGATATAAAAATTATCTTGGTGGGAAGCCGCAGCAGTTATGCGACGCTCACTGACTATGACGACGACTTCAGCGATCTATTCCCGTTTTTAGCGGACTTTCAGTCGCGTTACGACACAACACAGCAGCCCGTTTCAGAATATTTTAAATTCCTCGACTATGTATGGGATGTTGCCGACGTATTGCCATTAACCGAAGACGCATACGCCGCTGTGCTAACGGAGTTGTCGCGCTGGGCTGAGCATCAACATGAACTGAGCTTAGATGCCATCGCCCTCCTTCAATTGCTTAAACAAGCGAATGCCGTTGCCTCACACGAGGAAAAGACACAAATAGACAGTGACAGCATACGTAGTGCCGTGAAACAGCAACGTGAGCGCGGTGGTTATATAGAAGAAGTGAGTCGGCGCAGTATTCTAAATAACGAAGTCCGTATCGATACTGCGGGTGAAGTCGTGGGTCAGGTGAACGGTTTAACGGTCGTCAGTGTCGCTGGCGTGGAGTTCGGCGAGCCATCGCGGATCACGGCAACCATCCATTATGGCGATGGCGATATTATCGATATCGAACGCAAATCGGAGCTCTCGGGTAACATTCACACAAAAGGTGTGATGATTTTGAGCGCTTATTTAGCACATCATTTTGCCCGTCATGAACCCATGTCGGTTTCTGCTACGGTGGTATTTGAACAGTCTTATCATGAGGTCGACGGTGATAGCGCCTCCTTAGGTGAGCTCTGTTGCTTAATCAGTGCGCTTGCTGATGTCCCCTTCAAGCAATCAGTTGCGCTAACCGGCGCTATTGACCAGTTTGGTCAGGTGCAAGCGATTGGCGGTGTTAATGAGAAAATCGAAGGCTTTTTTGATTTATGCGCGTTGCGTGGCTTAGATGGCAATCATCGTGTATTAATCCCCAAGTCGAACCAAAAGCAATTAGTGTTGAGACCCGACATAGTCCAAGCGGTCGAACAAGGTCAGTTTCATATCCATACCGTTGACCACGTTGATGAGGCGTTGTCATATTTATGTGATATGCCTGTGAAAGACTTATATCGGCAAGTCAAACTAAACGCACATCATGAACAAGAATCGGAGAATCGTTCATGGTGGCAACGCTGGTTTAGTTGATTCAGAGCACCCACTTCCACTAATCGGAGTTGTTTAGCGTACAGCTGTACGCTAAACTGCAATCTGATTTCAGTGGTATACAACATAAAAGGTCGTTATGAATCAATCGAGTTTTTCTCGCGAAGATCTGATTGCATGCAGTGAAGGCGAATTATTTGGCCCAGGTAACAGTCGCTTACCCGCCCCTAACATGTTGATGATGGATCGCATCGTGAACATTACCGAGAAAGGTGGCGCGCATGACAAAGGGTTTATTCATGCAGAATTAGATATTAATCCTGATTTGTGGTTTTTTGACTGTCACTTTAAGGGTGACCCTGTGATGCCAGGTTGTTTAGGCCTAGACGCTATGTGGCAATTAGTTGGGTTTTATCTAGGTTGGTCAGGTGGCCCCGGTCGTGGACGTGCGCTTGGTGTGGGTGAAGTCAAATTCACGGGTCAAATCTTGCCGCACCATAGCAAAGTCACCTATAAGATCGACATGAAACGTGTCATCAAGCGCAAACTTTTCATGGGTGTGGGTGATGGCGTAGTCGAAGTTGACGGCCGCCCTATCTATACCGCTAAAGACTTAAAGGTTGGTTTATTTACCGATACCAGTACATTCTAAAACGATGTACCAAGTGCAATAAAAAAACGCCGGCTACTTGCCGGCGTTTGTATATTAATTTGCTGAGACATTTAGCGGAACAAGCCGGTCCCCCTAGCCTCCATGGCATCTCGCCAACCGCCTAACCATTGAGACCTGAAGTCGTCTTGGGTTTGATACGGACACTGATCCTTCGAGCGTCCTGATAATCCGGCTTTAAAGCCTTGAGTGTGGGCTCTTTCAAAGCGATCACGCTTCTGTCTTTTCATAAAACTACCCCTTTTTCACTTTCTTATTCGGTTGTGATTATCAAAAGAGCGCATTAACTAATGCCCTCCCTATAATTGATAACGCGAAACCAGGATAGTTCAATGTGAAAAAGTAACACAGCCTACTTGAAAAAACTTAACAAGTTGAAACTGTGTTACTTTTTTATGATATTTTCGTTATGATTTTTTGATATTTTTTAGCTGACGACGGCGCGAAAGTGTAATAAAGAAACCGAGTAGCGATAATCCCGCTAGCGGGAAGCCGCCAAAACTAGCGCCACTACGCTCTACTTTATTCTCTTCTTCACGACAGTTGTTCAACTCACCTTCGATCGGATCCATCTTGATAGTAACTGAAACCTGGCGGGTTTGAGTGTTCCCTTCACCATCAACGTACTCTTCAGTTTTAAGTGCCGAAGCGACGACCTCGCCAGAGTCTGTAATCGCGCGTGCGTCGACTATAAAGTACGGGCTGTCACACGCAATGGCATCGTTAAGGTTAATGAACTCAGCGTTTTCGGCAGCTGTATCGTACACGAACCCAACCCGGCGACGCGATGACGATAGCGAAGGCTCGATCTCTCCTGTACCGACCACTACGCCATTATTATTAATATCACTGGGCACCGTTGACGACCCCTCAAAGAAACCCGGTAACGTTTCGAGCGTGGCGCTATCCACGTCATAGTAAAAGCCTGTGTTTCTCAAATTTGCGGCGCGTGTTGAAGTTAAATAGCCGACAACACGATTGTTGTCGTTTATCGCATTCGCAGAGCCCCAATAATATTCATCACTCTCAGTGACTGGAATAGCTTCGCCATCAATAAAAATGGCTGGCATGCGAATGGGACCACGACTAGGGTGATAAGTGAAACTCTGACCAACAGCGATACCATTATTGTTGACAGCAAACGCGTAGCTTGAGAAGTCAGATTGATCGTCTTCGCGGCGCTCCGCAAGCGTGCCTAGTTCAGTGGATGAAATCACTTCACCGTTTGCATCTAACTGCCACAAAAAACCACGAATATCGTAAATCGAACGCCGTGAGGCGTAATTTGAACGACTGTAGAATAAAATCGGCGCAATGTTATTCGCTGTAGCGTTGTGCAAGTCTATCCACAGCTCAGAGGCACACACTTCCAACGGTCGTGTTTGTATCGCATCGCTATCTTCGGCAGGTGTACAGTTGTCGATAGTCGTGGTCGCGCCAGGGCTTAGACCAATACTGGCATAGCCTGCAGCTAGTCCGCTATCATTTACGTCCATCAATGCGCTCTCGCCACCCAATACAGATTGGTCAGGTGGCGCGATGGTGGTCGTCTGGCCATCTTGATACCAAACACCTCGAGAAATAAAATCTCGCACATAGTATGTGCGCGTGACATCTTCATCATCCGCATTTTTATACGTGAACTCGACCGGTTTATAAGCACCGTACCCCATCCCCACAGCGGTATTCGCAGCGTTGATACTGTTTAAGTGCGTTATTGTGGAGACATCATCAGGTTGATCAAAGAAAGACACTGACTGGGTCACACCGTCATACATAAACGCTTGATACGGCGCAATCGACTTTTGCAGAAAGTTATTGTTTACGTTAGCGGCCAACGCGTTGACGATGTAATCATATTGAGCAGGCGTCAATTCAGTCACCTCTTCAATATCTGTAATACCCAAAGCCGCAAGCTGCGTCGCAGTTAATTGGCTTAAATCGATGTCAACATTGGTCTGAAAACTTGAGACACCAACGATGAATCCTTGCTCGTTTAAGTCACGCGGAAAGCTATTACGAAAGTTATCCGCCGTTGCAATTTCTTCAATTGAGAACGTATCCGCGCTTGCCGTAACACTGCAACCTGCTAATACACTCGCTACCAATAAATGCTTAGAAAATGGTTTCATCACGATTAACTACTCTGTTTTGATAAATTTTCGAGTTCTTCCCAACGCTCTAAGTAGCTCATTAACTGCTCCTCTAGAGCGCCCGCTTGCTCCATCACGGGCTGCGTGATATCAATGGGTTGAGAGAAAAACTCCGGTTCGTTCATTTGTTGCTGCAAGGTTTCGATGTCACTTTCTATCTTTTCTATTGCTGCAGGCAACTCATCGAGTTCACGTTGTAACTTGTAGGATAACTTTTTCTGCTTTGTTACTGAACCCTTGTTATTACTTTGTTCTGAAGACGGCTTCTCTGACTCTTTAGACGCTGATTTTGTTCCATCATTGGGCAAACTTTTACGAGCGAGATAATGCTCAATTTCAGAGAATCCCCCGAAAATCTCGGTGATCTGACCTTCACCCTCAAATAACAAAACGGAGGTCGCCGTATTATCCACGAATTCACGGTCGTGACTTACTAATAAGACAGTGCCTTCGTAATCCGCAATAATCTGTTCGAGTAACTCTAAGGTCTCTATATCAAGATCATTAGTCGGCTCATCGAGTACTAAAATATTGCTTGGTTTTAGCAATATTTTAGCCAGCAAGGCACGGTTGCGTTCACCACCAGATAAGGCGCGTACCGGAGTCCTTGATTGTTTGGGACTAAATAAGAAGTCTTGCAAATAACTGAGAATATGACGTGGACGACCTTGAAACACAATGTCCTGCTTGCCATCGCCCACGTTGTCCATCACCGACTTTTCAGGATCAAGTTGGGAGCGGTGCTGATCAAAGTACGCGACTTCCAGATTTGTACCGAGCTTAATATTTCCCGCATCAACGGCTTGTTCGCCCAAAATAACTTTAATCAGCGTACTCTTACCACAACCGTTAGGTCCCACAAGCGCCACTTTATCGCCGCGCTGTAGCAGTAAGTCAAGATCACGAATGATCGGTTTATCAAAGCTCAGTTCAACATGTTCGCCCTCAAACACGCGCTTGCCAGACCGCTGCGCTTGATTGACCTGCATCTTGGCATTACCTTGCAACTCACGTCGTTGCGCACGCTCCTTACGCAATTGCTGTAGAGCCCGAACGCGTCCCTCATTACGAGTTCTACGTGCTTTAATTCCTTGGCGAATCCAGGTTTCTTCTGCCGCGAGCTTTTTATCAAACTCAGCGTTTTGTGATTGCTCAACTTCTAGCAACTCCTGCTTTTTCGTGACATAGCTGTCATAGTTACCTGGAAATGAAGTTAAAGCGCCGCGATCCAAATCAACGATTCGTGTCGCAAGTTTACGAATAAAGGCACGGTCGTGACTAATAAATAAAATCGCACCGTTAAATTGCAGTAATTGCTCTTCTAACCACTGCACCATTTCGACATCCAGATGGTTAGTCGGCTCGTCAAGTAGCAACACATCGGGATCAACGACGAGCGCACGCGCGAGTGCAACACGACGCAACCAGCCGCCCGATAATTGCGACATCGATACGTCGGCAGGCAGACTTAAGCGCGTTAAAACCTGCTCGATACGAGTCGCAAATTGCCAGCCATTCTTAGCATCGATCTGTGTTTGCAGACTATCGAGCGCTTTCATCATTTCATCACTCGGATCGTCTGCAATCATATTTGATAAACGATGAAACTCGTTTAATTTCTCGCCCACATCGGCTAACGCCTGAGCCACATAATCATAAACCGACATTTCGAGTTGCGCGGGCGGGTCTTGAGGCAACCGGGTGACTATCGTATCTCCCACATACTGAACTTGACCATCGTCTAAGTGAATTTCTTGATCGATGACCTTAAGAAGCGTCGACTTACCCGCGCCATTGCGTCCGACCAAACAGACTCGCTCACCGGCCTCTAAAATAAACTCAGCATGATCCAGAATTGCATCAGCGCCAAAAGCCAGCTGTGCATCCTGAACGCGTATCAAACTCATGATTCAATAAACTCCTTTGCCTTTTGAGCATCAAAAGGCCAACGCAGCTCGTTATCATTGGCATCAACTAACACCGGAACGAGCCAACCATATTCTTTTTGCAATCTTTCATCCGAACAAATATCGACAACACTCAATTCAATCGACTCATCTAAATCTATTTGATTGAGCAGCAGTAACGCCTCTTTACACAGAGGACAATGTGGCTTAGTTAATAAATAAAACACATTTCCACCTAGTACTCTTTACTAATAATGAAGTAGTGATGAATCCCTTTATGACGTTTAAAATCTTCAGGGATAGAGGCCTCAGTTTGGTTATTTACCGAATAACCCGCCTTCTCTAAACCCGCTTCATCAATTTTAAACTTCTTGCGGTTGTTAGAGAATAAGATCACGCCGCCCTCGTTCAGCAGTCGTCCAGCCGTTTTAATTAAGCCAACATGATCGCGCTGAATGTCCAGCGTACCCGTCATGCGTTTTGAGTTACTAAATGTGGGGGGATCGATAAAAATGACGTCGTAACGTCTGTCGTCGCGTTGATCACGCATCCAAGTAAAACAATCGGCTTGAATAAACTCGTATTGACGACCACGCAACCCATTCAAATGAAAATTACGCTCACCCCAAGCAAGGTACGTTTTCGACATATCTACCGACGTGACCGAATGCGCACCGCCCAACGCCGCTTGCACTGAAGCGGTACAGGTGTAACTAAATAGGTTCAGAACATCGAGATCTTCGCACTTATCAAACAGCTCTTTGCGAACCAAGCGATGATCGAGGAATAAGCCAGTGTCGAGATAGTCGGTCAGATTAACCTCAAACTCGGCGCCATATTCCTGCACGTTGAAAATAACGCTATCTTGTTTCTGACGATTGCGACGCTCGTATTGCTCTTGCCCTTTCTGCCGTTTACGCACCTTTAATACAATGTGGCTTGAATCAAACGGCAAAGTCTCAGCAACCATTTCCACTAAGTGCCAAAGACGATCGGTTGCAACCCCATCAGGAATAGTTTTGGGGGGCGCATACTCTTGTATTACTAAGTGATCGCCATAGATATCAATCGCCGCATTATATTCCGGTAAGTCGGCATCATAAACACGCCATGCTTCGAGCCCTTCTTTACGCGCCCACCTGCTAAGTTTTGAATAATTCTTTTTAAGCCTGTTAGACAAATCTTCAGATTGACTTTCTGTAAACTCAACTTGCTCTTTAGTTAGGTCAAATAGCGCCAATGTGGTGGCGATCGGACCATTCATAAACGCATATTTTTTATGACTACGCAGTTTTAGACGTTTTAATAATGTCTCGTCGCCAGCAAGAAGTGCTATTTGCCAGCCTAAGAAAGACTGTTTTAATCGACGGCCCAAACGGCGGTATAGTAATAGTGTTTCGACTTCTTCACCGAGGCGTTCACCATAAGGCGGGTTTGCAATCAGAAGACCTTGATCAGCAGGGGCCTGCATATCAAGCACATCGGATGTATCAAATTGAATAAATTGACCAAGCTGACAGCGGGCCGCATTTTCTTTCGCAATACCGATGAGTTTGGGATTCATATCACTGGCATAAAAACGCGCAGTCATCGTGTTGCGACCTTCCTTAAAGCGCTTTTCAGCGTCTTCAAGCACACTGTGCCAAATACTGCGGTCATGCCCTACCCATCGCAGGAAGCCCCAGTCGCGACGGTTTAGGCCCGGCGCTTGGTCGGCCGCTATCATGGCCGCTTCAATCACCAATGTGCCCGAACCACAGAACGGGTCAAGGATAACAGGTTCATCGTGTTCTAATTGTTGATGAATTCCAGCACGTATGAGCACCGCGGCTGCCAGTGTTTCTCGTAGTGGCGCTTCACCTTGTTGTTTGCGATAACCTCGCTGATGCAGCCCACCTCCAGAGAAATCTAAAGACCAGATAAGTTCATTCTTGTGATAACGCGCGTTTACTCGAATATCAGGAACCTGTTTATCGACATTCGGGCGCTGTGCGTTACGACCCCGAAAAAAGTCAATAATACCGTCCTTAACGACCTGGGCACCAAACTGCGTGTTGCGTATCTCATCATTGGTGCCATGAAAGTCAACGACAAAGCTATGTGTATCACGCATGACCTGTGTCCAATCGAAGACACTAATCGCCTGCTGAATCTGTTCTGCGTTGAGTGTTTCAGCGCGGCCTAACTCGACGAGCACACGACTAGCTAAACGCGACCATAGAGCAATGGTGTACGCAAGCTTTAAGTCTGCATCGACATAGCACCCCGCCTGAGTCACAGTAATTGATTTGGCACCTAGCCCCTGCAACTCATTCTCTAATAATTGTTCCATGCCTTTTGCGCACGATACAAATAAACGCAACATAGTTTATTCCATTCAGTAATTTGGCCGCGATTATAGCGTTTCTCAATCAATGTGTCTTTAAAACACTGTAAACTGAACAAAGGTTGTTCGGTATGTGTGTTTTTTATGCATTTGAACTGTATTTTATTAAAAAGCGCTTGCGCAAGCGGTGGGACATGTATATTATGCACCCCACATCGGACGCGGGGTGGAGCAGTCTGGTAGCTCGTCGGGCTCATAACCCGAAGGTCGTAGGTTCAAATCCTGCCCCCGCAACCAACTCCGATGCCTTCATTAAGCATTTCTAGCTGTTACCAAGATCACATCTTCCATAAAAGTATTCTCGGCACACTATCGAAAGCACTCAATTGACTTCACGCGCAGTAATTTATGCGAGCTGTTGGCTAGATAGCATTGTTTGACGCATTTCTAGGGTCGAGGGAAGCAACCGATTATGAAGCACTTTGATGACGTGATACTGTTTAATCGTTTTAATCGGTGACAATTTCATATCACCTGACAACAATAGACATGAAGCAAATTCATCATCACGGTCGATTATCAAGAATAAACCGTCATCAAAACCGCTATTCAATTCACAGATATGACGTTCGGGCGCCCATTCTTCAATGTTCGACTTTTGAAAATGCCAACTTTGAGGCATTTGCGGACACCCAAAACGAACAAATGCCGCTGCGCACAACGATGCCTCTTCGACACTCGTACCTAAGTCATCTGTTGAGTAACCTTCTAATACATCGACAAAATTCTGTAAGAGAGTCAAATCTTCAACATTAAAAGGCGCAGAGCAAAAATCGACATTCACGAGTTGTTTGCCTTTATAAGGCAAACGGAAAGGTGCGCCATCCCCCGCCTGAATTGACAGTGGCTGAGCTTTATCGTCGTATAGCCAACACATGTGTTGATTAATTTCCAACTTGCACACCTTTATTATTATGAATGTTGTTATAAATTTGGCAAATAGATTACCCAAAGTCACCTAGTTTTACAAGTTATTGACAATGTCCTTTACAAGCCTAGGTCCTTTGTAAATAAAACCGGTGTAAACCTGCACTAACGATGCGCCCGCCTCAAGCTTTTCTTTCGCGGCGCCTGCAGAATCGATGCCGCCTACTCCGATAATAGGAATTGACGAGTCCAACGCTGAACGTAACAGCCGAATAATACAGGTACTGCGATCACGCACTGGTTTGCCGCTCAAGCCACCCGCTTCATCCGCTAGTTTGCTATGCGAAACACCATCACGCGAAAGCGTTGTATTCGTTGCAATAACACCATCGATGCCCTGCTCGTTAAACGCCTCAGCCATCATACGCACTTCTTCTGGGCTCAGATCAGGTGCGACTTTAACAACAAGCGGTACATACTTGCTATGCACTTTTGCTAGTTTTTTCTGCTCAGCTTTTAAGCCTGCTAGCAAACCATTTAAAGCATCGCCGTGCTGAAAATTGCGTAAGCCCGGTGTATTTGGCGAAGAAATATTGATGGTCACGTAATCGGCATAACGATAAACCTGAGTTAGGCAGGCAACGTAGTCTTGTAAAGCATCTTGCTCTTCAGTGACTTTGTTTTTACCAATATTAATGCCCAGCACACCTTTATAAGTACGTCGCTTGACCTGTTCAACCAACGCCTCGACACCGTCATTATTAAAACCCATGCGGTTAATAATGGCCTCATCATCAACCAACCGAAACAGTCTTGGCTTTTCGTTGCCTGGCTGTGGTTTCGGCGTCACCGTACCCACTTCAATAAAACCGAAGCCCATCTGTCCAAATGCAGTCATGCAACGCGCATTTTTATCGAGACCCGCTGCAAGACCGACAGGATTCGGAAACTCGATCCCCATCACGGTCACAGGCTTGGCCGGCAGACGTTGACGCCACGCGAGTGACAATGGCGTATTAGCAAACCGCCGAAGCATACCGAGCGTCCAGTCGTGAGAACGCTCGGCATCTTGGTTAAACAGCCATTTTCTGACCAGGTTATACACTAGCCCGCAACCTTAGGCGCACAGTTGTGGCTCAACAACATGAGTTCACGCAATGCAACTGAGAACTTAGCAAACTCGTGGCTCTTCGTGGTGCGGAAGTCCGATAACATTGACTGCCAACGTTGCAGCAAGGATTCGTTTTGGTCCATCCAATCATCCAACATTTGCAACGGCTCACCTATCTCTGAGGCCGATTTCAATACAACTAAGGTCAACGCACGTTGCTGCCAATCCAGTTCTTCTCGGAATGCGGCACGTGCCAGCGCTTGCCAGTGGTTAGCAACCGGTTGATTATTAATTTGATTGAGGAACCAATGTAGATTCAGACGAGCACCTAAATAGAAGTACATGTTGCCAACGGTCTGATACGACTGTTCGGTTTCGTCAGCAATTTCGGCAATGTCCATTGCCGAAAATACGGTACTCAAGCTCGCCACTTCTTGAGCCAACTCTTTCGGAAGTCCTTGCTCAATATAGCGGTCGATCGTTTTTTGAATCACAGCCGCTTCATCTTCGTTCATATAACTTAGACAGTTTTTACGCAAGTCATCAAAAGCGGGCATGTAAAAGTCAATGTGCTCTTGAATACCATTTAATTTAGTGTTGCGGTGACGCAAGAACCAACGTGTAGCTCGACGCACCATACGGCGAACCTGGAACAGAATATCGTTCTGTGTTTCAGCCGGCACTTTATTGTTCAACGCTTCAATGGCATCCCAAAGTTCCTCAACGCGGAAACACTCGCGAGCCACTACAAATGACGATGCAACTTCAGCGATGGTCGCTCCGGTGGCTTCTTGTTTACGAAACACGAAGTTAGGACCCATATCATTGACGATCGTATTAGCTAACTTAGTCGCGATAATCTGTCCCTTCAACGGGTGTGAAGCCATCGAATCAGCAAACTGTTTTTGCAACGGTTTAGGGAACGAACGGAACAATGCTTTGCCATGGAACGGATCTTCAGTGATTTCATCGGTGATTAACTGCTCCTTAAGCACCATTTTGCCATAGGCTGTTAAAACCGATAGTTCTGGACGTGTCAAACCTTTATTCTGGGCTTGGCGTTCCGCCAGCTCGTCGTCTGAAGGTAAGAACTCCAGCGAACGATTTAATGCACCGTCACGTTCTAACTGGTGAATAAAGCGTTGCAATTCTTTGATTTGGTCACTACCTCGAAGCGCAGTAATCGAGAGCGATTGTGTTTGACGATTACAATCGTCAAGAACGATTTCTGCCACTTCATCAGTCATGTCGTACAATAACTTATCGCGTTGTTTCTTCGTGAGGTCACCGTTATTGACTAAACCATTCAGCAAGATTTTGATGTTGACTTCATTATCTGAACAGTCCACGCCGCCAACATTATCAACGAAGTCGGTATTAATACGACCGCCGCGCTGAGCAAATTCAATACGACCCAACTGAGTTAAACCTAAGTTACCGCCCTCGCCGATCACTTTGGCTTTCAATTCTGCACCATTAACGCGCAGTGCGTCATTGGCTCGGTCACCCACATCAGAATCGGTTTCATCCTTACCTTTGATGTAAGTACCGATACCGCCGTTCCAAATAAGATCAACGTCCATGGTTAGACACGCACGAATGAGCTCGTTAGGTGTCATTGATTTCTTCTGGGAGCCCAGCATCTTCTTCATTTCTGGCGACAGCTCTATTGCTTTAGCACTACGACTAAAGATACCGCCACCTTTAGAAATCAACTCTTTGTTGTAATCTTCCCAGCTTGAGCGCGGCAATTTAAATAAGCGATCACGCTCTTTCCAAGAGCTGGCTGCGTCTGGTTCTGGGTCGATAAAAATATGCATGTGGTTGAACGCAGCTTGTAGGCGAGTATGTTTAGATAGCAACATGCCGTTACCAAACACATCCCCCGCCATGTCGCCAATCGCAACACAGGTAAAGTCAGTGGTTTGGCAATCAATGCCCATTTCACGGAAGTGGCGTTTAACCGACTCCCAAGCACCACGAGCGGTGATACCCATTTTCTTATGGTCGTAGCCAACTGAACCGCCGGAAGCAAAGGCGTCGCCCAGCCAAAAGTTATATTCAGCAGAAATACCGTTAGCGATATCTGAGAACGTCGCTGTGCCTTTATCAGCTGCGACAACCAAGTAAGGGTCGTCTTCGTCCTGACGAACAACGTCAACAGGTGGTACGATTTCACCCTCGACGATATTGTCGGTGATATCTAATAACGCACGAATAAACGTTTTATAACACGCCTGTCCTTCTGCAATCATACCTTCACGGTCTTCGGGCAGGTGTTTACAGTAGAAACCACCTTTTGCACCCACAGGTACAATAACGGTGTTCTTAACTTGTTGTGCTTTCACCAGGCCTAAAATTTCAGTACGGAAGTCTTCACGACGGTCCGACCAACGCAGGCCACCACGAGCCACTTTACCACCCCGTAAATGGACACCCTCTACCCGCGGCGAGTAGACAAAGATTTCGAACTTAGGCAACGGCAACGGCATCTCAGGTACCAGTTCAGGTAAGAACTTAACTGAGATGTAAGGTTTATCATTGCCTTTTTCATTCTTCTGGAAGAAGTTTGTACGTAAAGCGGCGTCAATTAATTCAACATAGCGACGGATAATACGATCGTCGTCCAAGTTAGCGACGCTATCTAATTCGGTATTGATGCGCGTATGTAACGCGTCCAGTTTCTTCTCAACACCTTTAGTGCCGGGCTCAAAACGCGTGTAGAACATCTTAATGACGAGTTTAGCGAGTAGCGGGTACTTGCTAAACGTGCTTTCAATATAGCTTTGACTGAAGGTCGTACCAATCTGACGCATGTACTTCGCAAACATACGTAAAATAGTGACTTGGCGACCCGTCATACCGGCACCAAGTACGAGCCGGTTAAAGCCATCATCTTCAAGTTCACCTTTCCAAACTTTTGCAAACGCATCTTGGAATAGTTCGCGACTGGTTTCTAAATCGAGCGCCCCACCGGTATGGATCATATGAAAATCTAAAATCCAAAATACATTGCCGTCTGCCGCTTTAACGGGATAAGGGCTCTCGCCAATCACACGCAGGCCAAAGTTTTCGAGCATCGGCAGCACGTCTGATAAGTGGATGGGTTGATCTTTATGGAAAAGCTTGAGACGCAAGTATTTGCTGTCGTCTTTCTCTTCCTGAGCGCGATAAAGCACCATGCCGAGCTTATGTTCATCGTCAAGGGACTCAAGCTGGTTGATATCTGAAATCGCAACAGAAGGCAGCACATCCTCTTTATAAGCACGCGGGAACGCTTGACCATAACGTTTATTCAAACGTGTTGAGCGCGCCTCACCAAAGGTTGAGTTTAAAATACGCTCAAAGTTATCTTCCCAAGTGCGAGCGGCCTCAATAAGATTCTGTTCCAATTCCTTCACATTTACGTCCTGCTGGTCGTCTTCTAGGCGCACGGTGTAATGCGTTCGTGCGAGATTTGATTCGGAGAAATAAGTGGTAAAGTCAACGTCGTGTTGAGTACGCAAGGTTTGTTTTAAAATGCGCTGAGTGCGTTCACGTAATAGAGTGTTGTAACGCTCTTTAGGTACATACACCATGCATGTCATAAAGCGACCAAAAATATCGCGACGCAAGAAAATCCGAGTCATATCCCGTTCTTGCATCTGCAAAACGCCCAAACCAACTTGCAGTAGGTCATCATCCTCTGCTTGCACGACTTCATCACGCGGATAGGTCTCTAAAATATTAACTAATGCTTTTGCTGCATGCGATTGTGGAGCAAAACCAGACGCTTCAATCACGCGCTTGAGCTTCTGCGAAACCAGTGGAATATCACGCGCGCTATTGTTGTAGAAGTTCGACGCGTAAAGACCAATAAAGCGATGCTCACCAATGACCTCGCCTTCTTTATTAAAGCGTTTGACACCAATGTAGTCGCAATGCGCTGGGCGATGAACACGTGATTTTGAATTGGTTTTCGTGAGTAACAGAATGCGATCGTCCTGTGTAATTTCACGCGCATCCTCTGGCAAGCTTGAAATTAAACGACCTTTTTCACTGACCGAATTACGCATTAGGCCCAAACTGCTATCTTCGGTTTGGCTGAGTTCGTAATCGCCTTTAACAGGCTTTAAGTCATAAGAGCGATAGCCTGTAATGGTAAAGTTATCATCCGCCAACCAGCGTAAAAACGCTTGGATATTTTGTTTTTCTTCCTTCGAGCCTGGATAATAATCGGCAGTCACTTCTTCTGCGACTTCAGAGAGCTTGGTCACCATCGGCTGCCAATCGGAGACCGCCAAGCTGATCTCTTCCATGACAGAGCTCAATTCTTTCTTCAGCGCTTTTAATTCGTCCTTGGTGCTCTGGCGGTCGACCTCAATTAAGAATGCGGTATCGACAAAATTATCATCACGAGTACCCGGGCGTAATAAATCAGTGACCTGATTATCTTTATCACGCTTATGGCTAATAGGCATGTGCAACAATAAGTGGCTCGTGATACCCAAGCGTGATAAAGCCATGCGGACTGAGTCCACCATAAACGGCATGTCACTCTGAATAATTTCAATAATCGTGTGCGGTGATTCCCAGCCATCATTCGGCACGTCTGGGTTATATACTTTAATCAGTGCTTTATCGCCGGGTTTATATTCATTAAAGCTGTGCCATAAACCCAGCACAGCACCGTACATATCACTGTCATTACGGTGACTCAAATCATCTGAGGAAATATTACGATAAAGACGTTTCGCGAAATCTTGCACAAGCGGTGCTTGGCTTGAAGCAACTTTCTTTTGAATAAGTTCGACTACTTTTTCTAAAAGTACTGGGGATTGACCATCAACCAACGACATAATTGCAGAGTCCTTGAGATTATTTTTTTGATGAAACGTCGTAGGCAAGCCACAAAGCGGCCCACGGCCTGATAATCTACCTATGATTGATGTTATTGTCGGACATTTAAGGCAGGCTTTCAACGCATATTCGTGCAATAAATGAGTGTTTAGACCAGCGAGCAGTAAAGCTTATGAAAAATAACTCAATAACTATCCAAATTAGGAGCTAAATACGCTTGAGGGAAACGAATTTATTATTGTTATCGAGCTGTATAATGAACCGACCGGATACGCCAGTTGGGTCCACAAAAGGAACCATACGACCGGCCGGAATAGCAATTCGTACGTTAGTATCAGACAGTACAACTAAATGTTGGGCGCCACCACCGTAGTAAATATCGATAAATTCCTGATACGACATAGAAATTGAAAAACGATATTCAATCACAGGATGACTCCCAACTCGCTATTTCGTGAAAATAGTTATGCAGCTAAACTATTTTCTATTTTTTCTTGTAAATCACTTGCTAAGTTCGGCAACGCTTGGATTTTTTCCAGTTGTTGCTTCATCAATGCCTGTCGCTCGGCATCGTACCGTCTCCAAGACATAAAGCTTGATATTAAACGCGACGCTACCTGCGGATTTTTATCATTTAACTGACAAATGACATCACCAATTAACGCATAACCGGCTCCATCAAACTGATGAAATCTTGCGCTATTTTGTGTAAACGCCGCCAACAATGAATAAATTCGGTTCGGATTATCTAGACTGAAATCGGGGTGTTTCATTAAGGTTTTAACATTGGCAATGGTACCGTCCGTATCGGCTAATGCCTGCGTCTGGAACCACTTATCCATCACCAGTTTATCACCGCGCCATTGCTGATCAAAAGCTTCCACAAGCGTGATAGCATTTGATGCGTTGCCCCAAACCGATGCCTGCAGTGCCGCCAGTCGATCCGTCATATTCGTTGCGTTATCAAACTGCGTTTGACTCAGATTCACGTAATTATCGCCCGCTACGGTGAGGTAACTCAATAGTACATTTTGCAATTGCCGTAGCGCTATATCCTCACCTGACAAGCGGTAGTCACGCTGCTGCAATTCATCATAAATAGCGGCATAACGTGCACTCATCGTGCCGTGCAACTGTTCAGCTAAATGACGTTTTAACTGTCGCAAGTTGTGAACAATGGTATCAATCTCAATGGTTTCAAAATACTCGCCAACGGTAGCCGCATTTGGCAACGTCAGCGTCAATGCGATTAACGCAGGATCAGTATCCGACGTGATCAAACGTTCACACGCATCGACAAGCGCCTTATCCACTTCGACTGTTGATTGCGACTTGACCGCATCCACCACGCGACTTGTAAATAGCTGCTGTGCAGCGTCCCAGCGACTCACCGGATCGTCTGCATGCGCCATTAAGGTCAACATCGCTGCTTCAGGTAAATCACGTTGCACTTTAACGGGTGCAGAAAAATCATCGAAGACCGAGACAATCGGTTCTTCATTCGACGCCAATTGAGCTGCAAATTCGCCATTGACGTAAAAGCTTTGACGTTCTTCAGTCAGTTCGAGCAGGTTTTCAGCGAGCACTATACGGTTACCGTTAGGTGCATAGGCAGATATACGCATTGGAATATGCATGGGTCGTTTTTCCGCCTGACCTGGTGTAGCTGGAACCGTCTGACGGGTGTTGATAATGAGTTGTTGCTTGTCAGTATCAAACGCGGTTTCGACTTCCACACTCGGTGTCCCAGCTTGCTCATACCAGCGACGGAATAGTGTAAAATCCCGATCGTTGGCATCTTCCATCGCTTTGACAAAATCTTCACAGGTCACTGCGGCACCGTCATGGCGTTCGACATAAAACTTCATGCCACGCTGAAAGCCAGTTTCGCCCAGTAATGTATGCATCATACGAATGACTTCAGCGCCTTTGTTATACACGGTCACCGTATAAAAGTTATTCATCTCCACAACTTTGTCAGGTCGAATGGGGTGAGCCATTGGCCCTGCGTCCTCAGTAAACTGGTGACTACGAATCACCTTGACGTTTTGAATACGATTAACCGCACGTGAACCTAAATCTGAGCTAAATTCTTGATCACGGAATACCGTCAGGCCTTCTTTCAGCGAAAGCTGGAACCAATCGCGGCAAGTAATTCGGTTTCCCGTCCAGTTGTGAAAGTATTCATGACCGATCACCGATTCGATATTTAAAAAATCTTGGTCGGTGCCGGTTTTGGGATTAGCAAGCACATATTTAGAATTAAAGACATTAAGTCCTTTGTTCTCCATAGCGCCCATATTGAAGAAATCGACCGCGACAATCATGTAGATATCGAGATCGTAAACCAGACCAAAGCGTTCCTCGTCCCAACGCATTGCATTTTTTAACGACACCATCGCGTGCTCACTGCGATCTAAGTTACCTTTATCGACAAATAACTGCAGTGCGACTTCGCGTCCTTCGCGCGTCACGAAGGTGTCCTCAAGTAAATCAAAATCACCACACACCAACGCAAATAAATAGCTCGGTTTAGGGTATGGGTCATGCCAAGTGACAAACGGCTTGCCCTCTTCCTCACCGTGCTCAACGCTGTTGCCATTCGCCAAAATATGCGGATAGTCTGCACTCGGTGCGATAACTTTGGTAGTAAAAGTCGCCAATACATCGGGGCGATCTAAGTAGTAAGTTATACGGCGGAAACCCTCTGCCTCGCATTGGGTACAAAAAGTACCTTCAGCCAGATAAAGCCCTTCCAGCGCTTTATTGGTCGATGGGTTCAATGTATTGACCACTGTCAGTGTGAACTCATTTTGCTCAACCTCAATGGTCAGCGTTGAGTCAGTGACTGTATAATCTGAAGTGCTGAGAGCTTGGTCGTTTAAAACAACCTTTTCCAGTTCGATGTGCTCTCCATCGAGTACCAACGCATCACTGTGCTCGCCTTGGCGCTTTATTTTCATGGTATTAGTGATGCGTGTGTTTGTCTCGTCCAATTCAACAACTAAGTTCACCGTATCGATGGTGAACTTAGGTGCTTGGTAATCTTTCCGATACTTCGCGGTTTTTTGTGACATAAACCCTCTTTACGACGTTTGAGTATTTTCAGTCATTTCTGGCTCACGGCGTAAAATCGTCCATCCAGTATAAGCCAGTACAATCGCAATTAATGGTGTCAAATAGTTAAAGAATGCATATATACCATAGTCTAGCGGACTTACAGCCAGAACACTAAACATGTATGCGCCACAGGTGTTCCATGGAATCAATGCGGAAGTCAAAGTACCACTGTCTTCCAATGTACGAGAAAGTACTCGAGGATCCAGCCCTCGACGTTGATATTCTTCTTTAAACATACGGCCAGGCAATACGATGGCCATGTATTGGTCGGCAGTTAATACGTTGGCACCAAAACAGGTAAATAACGTACCAGTGATCAAACTGCCTACTGACTTCGCTGACTTTAGCATGCCCTGGATAAAGCGCTTTAACAGCCCGAGCTTTTCCATGACGGCGCCGAACGTCATTGCACTTAAAATCAACCATAGGGTATTAAGCATGCTCGACATACCGCCGCCACTCAGCAGCGAATCAAGGTTTGTGCTTCCGGTACTGACCGTCGTACCATCAGACATTGCGAGCCAAATTACTTTCAGGTGCGATAATAAGGTGTCATTACCACCCGCCATCTGCTGCACCATATCAGGTTGAAAAATGAGTGCCCAAACGCCACCTAGCAACGCACCAAAAAACACAGTCGGTAACGCAGGTTTACGGGTTGCTGCTAAAAATAGCAGAACACCTAAGGGTACTAACATTGCCCAACCTACATTAAAGGTATTGTCGAGCAGGCTTTGCATTTGATTCAGCTTTTCAAGAGATACCGATGAGTCGGCATTCAGCCCCAAGAATAGGAAAATTGTCACTGAAATAATAAACGCGGGGCCTGCGGTATAGCCCATGTAACGGATATGTGCGAACAGTTCGGTTCCACTGACTGCAGGTGCCAAGTTCGTGGTGTCTGATAGCGGCGACATTTTGTCACCGAAATATGAGCCCGAAACGATAGCACCAGCGGCGATAGCAGGGTCAAGACCCATGCCCGATGCGACTCCCATTAACGCAACACCAATGGTTGCAGCCGTCGTCCAAGAGCTACCAATCGACAATGCAATGATACCGCAAATAATACAGCTAGCAGCATAAAACAGCCCCGGGTTTAACAACTCTAAACCGTAGTAAATCAGCGTCGGTACGGTACCTGAGAGCAACCAAGTACCAATCAAGGAGCCTACCGCAAGAATAATCAACATGGCGCCTAAAGCAACAGAGATACCTTCTTGAATACCTTTTTCAATTTGCTCCCAGCTGAAGCCATTCTTAAAGCCGATAATACAGGCAATACCTGCAGCTATCCAAAGCGCTATTTGGTTAGGTCCATAGGATGAGTCTTCGCCAAAGAAATACACTGATGAGGCCAACATAATCACCAAAGCGACCAGCGGAATCAGTGCCTGAAAAAGTGTGGGCTGTTTTATTTGTTGTGTCATGAATGCGTTATCCTAAATCTCGATAATGCCGATAAGTTGAAGAAAAATTATAATAATAGCGATCGGTGCAACGTATTTGAGGCACAAATGCCAAATATCAAAAATGTGGTTGCCAGCATCAAGCTCGTCTTTAGCGTTATCACGCGTCATTACCCAGCCCGCTAAAACGGCGAGCAGTAAGCCACCTAACGGTAATAATAGACTCGATGTGAGTAAGTCAATCACATCAAAAATTGAATTCAATGGCTTACCCAGCCACTGTGTACTCAGTTGCGCCCACGAGCTCCCGGAGAACGAATGGATCGTGAGCTGCCCCAGCAACCATAATACACTGGCGGAAATGATCGTTGAGGGCCAACGCGATAGATTGAATTTTTCTGAGACAAAAGCCACCGACGCTTCAATCATTGCTATCGCCGAAGTAAATGCGGCGATCACTAACATGGTGAAAAATAGAGTGCCTACCCATTGTCCCCCTGGCATTTCACCAAAAGCCAGTGGCAAGGTGGTAAAGATTAATCCAGGTCCTTCACTCGGTGTAAGATTAAAGCCAAATACCAACGGGAAAATGGCGAGACCTGCAATTAAAGCAACCAGTGTGTCAATCACCGCTATCCAAACGCTTGTTTGTACGACCGAAGTTTCCTTGGGCAAGTAAGCGCCATACATAATGACAACGCCGGATGCTAAACCGAGCGTGAAGAAAGAGTGACCCAGCGCAATCATCACGCCGTTAATCGAAAGCTTTGAAAAGTCAGGTTTAAACATGAACTCTACGGCTTCGCCAAACGCCCCAATATTTCCAGCATAGACCGCCAAAGCGATCAGCAATACAAACATAGCCGGCAATAAAAAACGAACCGAGCGTTCGAGTCCTTTATTGACCCCCTTGCCCACGACAACCACTACGCCAATCAATATGAGTGTGTGCCACAGCATCAACTCGCTCGCCGATGACAACATGCCAGAGAATAGCCCCCCGACTTGCTCGGCTGAGGCACCATTGAATGCGCCGCCCGCCGCTTTAAACACGTAATCGAGCGCCCACCCTGCAATAACGGCATAAAAGCTCAAGACGAGAAAGCCCGTCAACATGCCTAACCAACCTGCCAATTGCCAATGCCGGCTGCGTTTAGACTCGACTGCGACTTGCTCTGCCGCGTATCCCGGTGAGTGACGACCTCGTCGACCAATGACCACTTCGGCCATCATGATAGGGATGCCAATGAATGCGATACAAAGCAGATATACTAAAACGAAAGCACCGCCTCCGTTTTCTCCCATCACGTAGGGAAACTTCCAGATATTGCCAAGGCCTACGGCGGCCGCCGACGATGCCAAAATAAATGACAATCGACTTGACCAACGACTTGATATTGATGCTGAGTTTTTCATTGTTGTTCTAGATCATTTTTTTAGTATAACGCGGTAGTTGACCACAAACTGCGTGGGTTGCCAAGCATACGTAAAAAAACCGCCATAAAGCGGCGGTTTTTTGAGCATATCTATGACTATTGACTTAGTCGTTTTGAGCGAGCTTCACATCATCAATAAATTCAAATGCAACAGAAATGGTCTCATCAAGATACGGATCCACTTCAAGCACCTCGTCGTCAACATCATCAATCGATTCAACTGGCTTCATTCCCATCCGTTTGAGACGATCATTGACTCGGGCTAGGCGCTCTTTCTTGTCCGCAGCTTGCTCACTCTCACGCTCTTCAATATTCAAGCTAACCCACGTTTTTTCCATGTTTTTACGTAGCTCATCGATATCTTTGAATATGTACGAAAACTCAGGATCTTTCTCTAAACGCTCATGAGCGTTCTTGTTTAACGACTGGATTTCAGCGCTATCAAGATAACTGAAGGTGTCATATTGCGCTGGCTTGATTTGATCCCACGGTAGCGCGTTGTCTTCACGACTCTCGCCCCACTCCGACGCTTCCACGTATGAAGGCAAGGTGACATCAGGCGCCACACCTTTTAACTGCGTACTACCACCATCAATCCGATAAAATTTCGCGATTGTATATTGCACGCTGCCTAACGGCTCACTGAAGAAATCAAAACGACGGTTAAGCCCGCGATGCTGTTGGACAGTCCCTTTACCGAACGTATTCTCGCCCACAATCAGCGCACGCTTATAGTCTTGCATTGCCGCAGCAAAGATTTCCGATGCGGACGCACTATAGCGGTCAACTAACACCACCAGCGGACCTTCGTAATAGGTAACACCATCTCGATCTTTACTGATTTCAACATGGCCGCGCCCATCACTGACCTGAACGACGGGGCCTTGGTCAATAAATAAGCCCGTTAATCCAATCGCTTCATTAAGTGCGCCACCACCGTTACTTCGAAGGTCAATAACGATGCCTTCGACCTCTTTAGACTTAAGATCCTCAAGCAGCTTTTTGACATCTGCAGTCAAGTTGTTGTAAAAGCCAGGTATCTCAATGACACCCATTTTACGCCCTTTATTAGGTCCCTCTTCCGGTACCTCTACGTGCGCTTTTGCAGCTCGATCCTCTAACTTGACCTTGTCGCGGACTATTTCAACCACTTTCGGTGTGCCGCCAACGCCTTGTGAAGCCTCTAAGACTTGTAGGCGAACAGAAGAACCTTTCGGCCCTTTGATCATATCGACAACGTCATCGAGACGCATGCCAATGATATCCACAAAATCCTCAGCGTCCTCACCAACACCTTGCCCAACGGCAACGATTTTGTCCTCTGGAGAGAGCTCACCCGTCTTGTCAGCAGGTCCTCCTGGAACCAAACTACGAATCACAGTGTAGTCGTATTCTGATTGTAAGACGGCGCCAATACCTTCCAACTCAAGATTCATGTTTTGCTGAAATCGTTCAGAGTTAGCGGGTGATAAGTAGCTCGTATGAGGTTCGATGGAACGAGCAAACGCATTCATCAGCGTTTGAAAGGCATCTTCATTCTTTGAGTTAGTGAGTCGGTTCAACGCACTATTGTAGCGTTTACCAAGGGTCTCAACGATATCTGGCCACTCTTTGCCCGCCAATTTCAAGTTCAGAGCATCATATTTGACGCGCTTTTGCCAAAGCTCGTTCAATGCCTCTTCATCTTTCGCCCAGTCGGCATCTTCACGATCGTAGTAATATTTTTCGCCCTTTTCATCGAAGCTCATGGGCTTATCTTTATCAAGCAAAGAAAGCGCATATACATAACGTTGAAAACGACGTTCTAAACTTGTTTGGTAAAGCTCATAGGCAATTTCGAGCTCACCGCTCTCAAGCATGTCATCAAACAACCGAGCATACTCTTCTGACGCGTCAACGTCAGACTTCAACAAAAACATTTTATTGAAATCGAGCATTTCTAAGTAACGGTCGTGAATCTGCTCTGATAACGAGTCATCTAGCTCAGGCTGAGAGAAGTGATAACGTGTAAAATACGCTAACACACGCTCACTGACTGTGTCGTGCTGACTATCTTGCGTTAATTGGGGTAATTCAGAAATATCGTGCGTCGGTGGAATCGCCAGCGCGCTCGGGGCTACAACTAACAGAGCTAACGCGTTTAACTTGAATAATCCTGACTTCATATTGACGACTCCTGACAGACGCTTATTGTTTTACGAATACGTTTTCGGCTTTTACTTTCATACTCAGACCATTGGCAAGCTGGACTTGAACATCGCTTTTATCGATCTCAACCACCGTGCCTGGCATCGGTCTGTTACCTGCTTTAACTTGAACCTGTTGACCCACAGAAAGACTATTAAGTTCCACATCTTTCAATTTAGGGGTTGGTTTTCGCGCTGGCTTTGGCTTTCTAGCAGCCTTGTTCGCACTGGGTGCTCTCCGCTTCGGTTTAGTACGTGCTTCTTCAGATTTTGTATCTGTTGCTTTACGCTGCTTCGCTCGCTCAGCGGCACGTTCCTTTGATTCCTTAAGTGCCTCCGCAGCATGTTGTTGATGCTCGTCAAGTACCTTTTCAACAGCTTCACCGTCCAGATTGACACGCTCTGTTCCTGTTTTCACACTGCGAAGATAACGCCAACTGTTCGTGTAATGACGTAATGCAGTACGCAAGCGAGTTTTGCTTACCTTTTCGTCGTCTTCTAGACGCTTCGCAAGATCTTCAAAAATCCCGATCTTTAATGGCTTTGCATCACCCTGAAGGCTAAAACAGTTCGGAAACTGTTCAGCCAAATACGCAATGACGTCTTTACTTTTCGTCAGTTTTTCAGACTCACTCATTCCAATCTTCTTCCTGTTCACGGACGTTTTCTAAAACAGTACGAACAAACATGTCCATATCATCGAATTCAAGTTCAAGCAGCCGAGGCTCCTCGATCCACTCATATAACGTAAGGCGCACAGCCTCTTCCAGCTGCTCTACGGTATCGGTTTCTATACGCTGATCATTAATTAGATGCAGCATTTCATTGATTTGGTCAGCCGCGGCTTCTTCCTCGCCTTCAAAGAAAATTGTGTCTTCGTAGTTGACCAAATAAAGTTGGATATCAAAATCTGCAAACATAGGGTTAGGCTTGATTCCAATTAAAAGTAGCACAGATTGCCGCAATTCTCGCGAACATCTCTGCGTCTTCTGCGCTGAATCGTCCTACGGTAGGACTATCTATATCGAGTACGCCGACAGTTTTTCCATCGACAATAATAGGGGCTACAACCTCTGCGTTTGAAGCGGCATCACAGGCGATATGACCGCTGAACTCATGCACATCGTGCACGTGTTGCAAGGCTTGTGAGTCGGCTGCTACACCACATACACCCTGACCGAAGGGAATCCGTACACAAGCAACCTTGCCTTGAAACGGCCCTAATACGAGCTCGCGCTCACCTCGAGTGAGGTAAAACCCAGCCCAATTAATGTCTTCAAACTGGTCAAAAATGAGTGCTGAAATATTCGCTAAATTAGCAATTAAATCGGATTCTCCACTTGTGATGGCTTCGCATTGAGTCACGATATCATCACGTACTGATACTACTTGCATGGTACCTCTTATCTCTCATCTTCATTTAGGTTAAAACGCGCAATGGTATCGGCTCCGCTCTGCTCCGAGAACTGCCGCTTAAGCTCACTTTTAGATTTAGTGACTATACGTCCATCTTTACCTACTGAGTAATGTTGGTCGCTATCAAGAAACCGTGCTTGATAAGCCATTACTAGTTGGAGCGAGTTTTCCAGTTGTTCTTCCGATAATTTTGCACCGTCAGGCCAACGTCCTGTTTCGACGGCACTGACCAAGCGTTCATACGTATCTTGGCTCATACTGTTGATGAGATCTTCAAATTGCATTATTAGCTTTACCGCTTTCTTTTAAGCATGATGAGGCGTACACGGTTAATGACAAACCAAACCAAACCAATGCCAATAAACAACAATGCAGCGCTACGCTGCCAACTATTGGCGAGAGGTTGTTGGAAAAATAGATAGACAAAGGCAGCAATGGAGAGCAACAAGGCCAACATCGATTGAGAAACCAATTTATCTGACTTTTCCTGCCTCAATCGAATCGCTTCACGCTCGATGTCTTCTTTTGAATTGCCCGCAAAAACAAATTGGCAATGAGGGCAATCTTTTGCCTTAGAAGACACGCGCTTACCACACGAAGGGCAATTAACTAATGCCATATCAAACACCTTTACCGATATATACCAAGCAATATAAGGCTTTTATCACTAAATTCAAGGGACAGCCCCAATAAATGAGGTTTAAATAAAAAAAGCGAGGCGCTTGCCTCGCTTTTTTAGAATAAACGTTATGGCTATTTACGTTTTTGTTCTTTATTAAAGTCCTGCCAGTACGACTTAACAGTACTCTTCATCTCTTTGTGTAATAACAACATACCGATCAGGTTTGGTAAGGTCATTAACACGATGGCGACCGCTGATGCTGTCCAAATCAATGTCGTATCGGCAAACGATGCCCAGAAAAAGCCTGCTACGTATAAAATACGGTATGGCATGACACCCTTCTGACCAAATAGATAGACCACAGCGCGATCACCATAGTAGGACCAAGCAATCGCCGTCGAAAAGGCAAACAGCAATAGCGTCACAGGAATAATGTACTGCCCAAAGTCACCCAAGTAACCGTTTGCAAAAGCGAGTGACGTTAGCGCCGCCGAGTGAACCAACGACTTACCGACTACTTCGATATCGTCTTTGATCAAATTACCATCTTTAACTTTCACCGTCCCGGTATAAGCATCCTCGCCGGCCACAATAAAGCGTACATCTTCAGCCACCGAACGCGCATGTAAGATAGTAAACTCATCATTAGTCTGAGCAACACCATTCTCAACGCTCACCACACCACTATACCGCTTGATCTGGTTCTCATCCGTCTGATTCAGATACGCATAGAGTTTCTCACGGTCAGCCGTTATGGTGTCATCATAGTGCCCAGCAATGAAGTCGAGGTCACTTCGTGCGAAGTTATTCTCAAATTTCTGGGTCCAAACGCCTGAGGATAGAATCACGAGACCCGTCAGCGTACAGATTAAGATGGTATCTAGGAAAGGCTCAAGAATTGAAACCAAACCTTCGGAAACCGGATCTTTCGCGCGTGCTGATGCGTGGGCAATCGGTGCAGAACCCTGACCCGCCTCGTTCGAGAACAAACCTCGGTTAACACCGCGGTTAAAGGCATAAGCAAAACTTGCGCCTAAGAAACCGCCAGCGGCCGCAGAGCCGGTAAATGCATCGCGGAAAATAGAAACAAAAGACTCACCGATATTATCAATGTTAAATGCAATGACACTCAGCGAGCCAAGCACATACAAGATACCCATAATAGGTACAATCTTGGAGGTGACCGCTGCAATACGCTTAATACCGCCGATAATAACCATGGCGAGTAGAATCGATAACACCGCACCAGTAACAACAGGGTCTATCTCGAACGTTTGTTCCATTGACTGAGCGATGTTATTGATTTGGGGCATGTTACCCGTACCGAAGGAGCTGATAATGGTTGCGATAGCGAAAATCACTGCTAACCATTTCATGTTTAAGCGGCGATCCATGTAATACATAGGTCCGCCCGCCATGGTGCCATCTTCAGTTTTTACACGATACTTATGCGATAAGGTGACCTCAACAAACTTAGTGGTCATCCCCATGAACGCAGTCATCCACATCCAAAAAATAGCGGCGGGGCCACCTAAGAAGATAGCCAATGCTACACCACCAATATTACCGGTACCCACGGTTCCAGAGAGCGCCGTCGAAAGCGCTTGGAAGTGGCTGGTATCCCCTTGTGAGTCTTTTTTATCGAACTTACCGCTCAATACGCGCCACGCGTGACGAAAGTAGCGCACTTGAGGAAAGCCCAAATAAAGTGTGAAGAATAAGCCCACACCTAACAAAAGAAATGGGAAATAGGCTGCCGAGCCCAAAAACCCATCAATCCATAACAAAATATTATTCAGCGTTTCCAAGGTGTATCCCCTTTATTTATTGTTATTTTCACCGAGCTTGTTAAGCCTTACGCAAGATAGGTGACACGGCCAATATAGCCGTTAGCAAGTCCTCGCCTAGACGTTGGCTACGTGTCAACGACCACCCAAAGTCTTCATCAGGTAAGTCGGCATTATCCTTAAATGGCATTTCTAAAGTGTACGATAAGCATTTAAAACGCTCACCAACGGCGGTACACGCAACCGTCATATTCGCTTTGCCTGGCTCATCTTTCTCGTAGCCATATTCATCTTGGAATTCAGGCGTTGCCGCTAACAAAGCATTTTTAAACGTTTCTTCTAACTGCTTATGTCGCTCATCATACGAGGGAATACCCTCACAACCCGCTACGAAATTATAGGGAAGCGCTTCGTCACCATGCACATCTAAAAACATGTCGACGCCGGTTTCCTGCATCCGCTTAAGTACATAAAAGACTTCTGGGCTTTTCTCTAGGCTAGGTTCCGCCCACTCTCGATTCAGGTTAGTACCTACCGCGTTAGTTCGCAAATGACCTCGAACACTGCCGTCTGGGTTCATATTGGGTACGACATAGAACACATTTTCATCTAACAGTTTCCGAGCGACGCCATCCTCATCATCTAACAAACGCCCTAAAAATCCTTCCATTAGCCATTCAGCCATCGACTCGCCGGGATGCTGACGTGCAGTCACCCAAATGGTATTTTTATCGTCGCTGGGTTCGCCGATTATCAGCAAGTTTAACTCACGTCCATCAAGCGTTTCACCGAGTAACTCGTGATAGCAATCCACAGATTGTTGTGCCTGCTGAATCAAATCTAAATGACGCTCATACGAATACGGGACAAAGTAGGCGTAGTAGACTGATTCTTGCTCTGGCGTATGGCGGATGGTGAGTTGCTTACCATCATACTCGGTCGGTACGCGAAACCACGTATCGCGATCATACGAAGCCAACGCTTGGTAATCTTTCCAGCCATCGGGATACGCTGATTGACCTGCATTTTCAATGACCATCACATGTTCCTCGCCAATCTCGGCAAACAACTTGTAATGAAACCACTGATAGAAGTCCGATTGATGGTCCTTGCGAATTGCAAGACGAATATTCTCACAAGACTGCGCTTCAATAACGTCGATGTTACCGCTATCAAAGGCTGTATTAATACGTATCATGCGTTTCCTTAATAGTAATTAAAACGAGTGCATACCAGTATACGAAAAAAGCGCCACCGAGGGCGCTTTTTTCGATTTTTCGCATTTAGCGAGGCAAGTTTGGCACTTTAAGACCTGCCATTTGCTCAGCAACACGCACAACTTGGCAGCTATAGCCGAATTCGTTGTCATACCACACATACAACACAGCGCGGTTGTCTTCAACGATCGTTGCTTGTGAATCAACAATACCCGCATAGCGACTACCTACCAAATCACTCGACACAATTTCAGTCGAGGCAGTGTAATCGATCTGGCTTTCAAGAGAAGAATGCAAAGCGGTTTTACGAAGGTATTCGTTCAACGCTTCGCGATCAGTTGACTGGCCTAAATTCAAATTCATGATAGCCATGGACACATTAGGCGTCGGTACACGAATCGCATTACCTGTTAATTTGCCTTTTAATGCAGGAAAAGCCTTCGCAACGGCCTTAGCCGCTCCGGTTGAGGTAATGACCATGTTGAGGGGCGCTGAACGACCGCGACGCTCTGCTTTATGGTAGTTATCAATCAGATTTTGATCGTTAGTGTAGGAGTGAACCGTTTCTACGTGACCATTTTCAATGCCATACTCATCATGAACCGCTTTAAGTACTGGCGTAATTGCATTGGTTGTGCAGCTTGCTGCAGAGAGAATCCGGTCATCTTCTAAAATGTCGCTATCGTTGACGCCAAACACGACATTTTTGATGTCACCTTTTGCAGGCGCAGTTAACAATACCTTAGCGACACCTTTAGATTTAAGGTGGAGACCTAAACCTGCTTCGTCTTTCCAGATACCGGTATTGTCAATTACGATTGCATTATCAATGCCATACTGCGTGTAATCGACTTGATCAGGGCCATCGGAATAAATGACTTTAATTGAGGTGCCGTTGGCTTTGATGCTATTTGTTTCTTTATCAATAGTAATAGAACCATTGAACTGGCCATGAATTGAATCGCGACGTAGCAAGCTCGCACGCTTTTCAAGATCACCCTCGCGACCCCCACGGACAACTATCGCACGTAAACGCATTTTATTGTTCGCACCATTCTTCTCAATCAGTAAGCGCGCCAATAAGCGTCCAATACGTCCAAAACCGTATAACACGATATCGCGTGGTTCGATGCTATCGTCTGCATCAACAACGTCACTCAATTCACGACGCAAATAGTCTTCAATTGATAAGCCGTCGGCTTTGCCACCGTGGTGATAACCGTAAGCAAGTTTACCGAGATCGACACGTGCCGGCGCCATCTGCATTTTTGCCATAGCCTCTAGGAATGGGAAGCTCTCACGTAAACGTACTTTCTGACCTTCATAACGGCGAATCAAACGATGTGCTTTGATAATATTGATTGTCGAGACGTTTAAAAGTGAACGACCATAAACAAGAATCTCAACACCAAAGTTACGGTACAATTTACCGATCAATGGCTGCATGAGTTCTGCGTACTCTTGGCGCTCCTGCCAACTTGAGAGTGTCGGGTCCTGCTGGTTAGCATTCATTAGCTAAGTCCTCATGGTATGATATGCTCAAAAAATCTCGATGCATATTGTACTGAAAAGCGCACAGATAAGCCAACCTATGCTGGCCAAGTTATTAGTTACTCGTTTACTTAACGGAAAATAGCGATGAAATATGGATATATTATCGGAGTCTGCAGTGTCGTGTTGGCGTCGCTCGTCGTCGGGTGTGGCGATCGCCCAATAACTGTCCGTGAAGCTTGTAACTCCGACCCGACTATGTGTTCAGACTTAAATCAAGATAATTGGTGCAATGCTGAACGGCGTCAGCTGATATTAACGCGCTACAGTCATAAGATGAATCCATCTGCAGAAAGTAAATATTATTTACTGAAGGATTTACAAAATTACTCTCAGTGCATTGAGCTCGCTTCGGCGATTGAACACAAAAAGCTCAAGGAAAAGCAATCACATCGTATCGAAGCTTATATTAATAGTCTGCGCAATATCGAAAAGCGAGCGCAAGAGACTCGTCAAAGTGAGCACCCTTTATTACTCTACTGGCACTGGGCGAACCGCAACAACCAAGCGGCACTCAAACGTTTATTAGCGCTTGAGGGGGCACCCATCATGCAAACCTCTGAACTACAATTTGCTTTAGCCACCTATTACGCGAAAGAAAACACCGATAAAATGCTTGCCTATCTTTATCGCGCATTACGGCTGTATCAACCGGGTCAACGCTTCAATGTCGAGATCCCCGAATCTTTAGCAACCTATTACCTAAACCAAGGAGCGGTTGATAAAGCCTATGTCTGGTCTCTCGTTGCCGTCAATTTCAAATCCAAGGTACTCGATGTAGAGCAGCTCGATGATATTTTTACGCAACCCGATGAGCGCAAAAAGCAACTTCGTGACATTGCTGACAGACTCACAGACCGAATCACGGAGGGACGTTTTAATCTTCGCCCCGATTGGTCAGTGCCAACGAATTAACACAATAGCGTTGCCCTGTTTCCGTTGGGCCATCGTTAAAAACATGACCCAAGTGGCCTTTACAGCGGCTACAGACAATTTCAATACGTTGCATGCCGTGACTACTATCCTCACGGTATTCGATAGCTCCATCGATAGCTTCATCAAAACTTGGCCAGCCACAATGACCTTCAAACTGTTGTTGTCCAGTAAACAATAATTGCCCGCAGCCAGCACAGTGATATTCACCGTGTTCATTTACCTGAATAAAGTCGCCGCTAAATGGTGCCTCGGTACCCTGTTGACGCAGGATCTGATATTGCTCAGGTGTTAATCGCTCACGCCATTGTTCATCACTCAGGTCGTTCCAATTAGTATCGCTTTGTTGATTACTCATGACTCACCTATGTCTCTGTTCTGTCTTACCTTGTTAACAAACACTGTGTTAGACTTAACATCTAATCACTTTCAGCTGCTCGGAGTTTTACATGTTGCGCCGTACAAAGATCGTTACCACCCTAGGTCCTGCTACTGATGACCCTAGTGTTCTTAAATCACTTATACAAGCAGGTGCTAATGTAGTACGTCTAAACTTCTCTCATGGTTCGGCGGACGACCATATCAAACGTGCTGAAATGGTTCGTAAGCTATCCGCTGAATTAAAAGCACATGTCGCTATCTTAGGTGATCTGCAAGGCCCAAAGATACGGGTAGCACGCTTCAAAAACGACAAAGTCACACTTTCGCAGGGTGAAAAGTTTACCCTCGATGCCCAGTACGATAGCCAATCGGGTGATGAGCACATTGTCGGACTTGATTATAAAGAACTACCACATGACGTTGAGCCGGGTGACATCCTCCTACTGGATGATGGCCGAATTCGTTTGCAAGTTGAACGTATCGATGGGTCTGCTGTACATACGCTGATCGTTGTTGGCGGTCAGTTATCGAATAATAAAGGTATTAATCGACTCGGTGGCGGACTCTCTGCAAAAGCACTGACAGAAAAGGACTTAGAAGACATAAAAACAGCCGCACAAATCGGTGTGGATTATTTGGCAGTCTCTTTTCCTCGTAGCGGTGACGATATTAACGAGGCGCGTCAGCTATTACGTGCGGCAGGCGGGAATGGCGTACTTTGTGCCAAAATTGAACGTGCAGAAGCCGTCGCATCGGAGCACGCGTTGGATGAGATTATAAGAGCATCCGACGCTGTGATGGTTGCACGGGGTGACTTAGGTGTCGAAATTGGCGACGCACAACTCGTCGGTAAACAAAAACTGATAATTAGTCGGGCACGCCAACTCAATAAAGTCGTTATTACGGCAACCCAAATGATGGAGTCCATGATAGAAAATCCGATGCCAACCCGCGCAGAGGTGATGGATGTTGCCAACGCAGTGCTAGATGGCACAGATGCCGTGATGCTATCTGCTGAAACGGCGGCAGGCAAACATCCAGTTGCAACCGTAAAAGCAATGGCTGAAATCTGTCTGGGTGCAGAAACGCATCCAAGTGCCCAACTTAAACATCACGATTTAGAAGAACATTTTTCAAGTATTTCCGAGGCGGCGGCCATGTCCGCAATGTATGCAGCCACCCACCTAACGGGTGTAAAAGCAATTATCGCACTCACGGAATCCGGATTTACGGCTAAATTGATGTCTCGTATTACCTCTCATTTGCCTATTTTCTCGCTATCTCGTCACTCGGGTAGTCGTCATAAGTGTGCATTGTACAGAGGCGTATACCCTATTCAATTTGACTCAACCGAATCAAAAAATCCGATATTAGACGCGATTGCGGTAATAAAGGGTTTGGGGCATGTTGCAAAAGGTGATCTCGTTGTGCTTACACACGGCGATGTCATGGAAACCGTTGGCTCAAGCAATACCTGTAAAGTTATCGAGGTTCAGTAAGCTGACCGCACTTCGGCGTCACGCGCCGAAGTGCGCCTCAATGTCACGACATAACTCGATATATTCATCAAGCTGCTCGATGAGGTTCTCGCGTTGCTCTTGCGTTAGATTTCCACTGAGCTTGGCAAGATAACGATGGCGAATCGTGCTTTTTGCGCGGCGATTATCCTGCTGGGCCTCTGATAACATTTGTTCAGGGTCCGTAATCAGCGACTTTATCACCTTAGCCTGCATAGGCGATGCTAATAGTGCCTGTTTGAAACTATCGAGCCAACGCTGGCGGTAAGCTAACCAATCATACTCATTAGGAACAGCGTCAGACTCAGATACCCAGGATTTGACCAACTGGCGCTGTTCATCGGTGAGTGAGCCTAGCCGCTCTTCCAAAGCCTCTTGACGACGCTTAACGCGATCATAAGAAGCAAATAAGTCATCGCCCTCTTCCGCTTCTTCCTCGCGCTGCTCATCAAGCTTTTCTTGCATCGAGGTAATTAACTGCTGCTTTTGATCAACTGAGAGCTCATTCAGAAACGCAGTATGCGCCGCTATTTGGTCCTTAATCTGCTGCCAAAAATACCACGCATCGCTTTCAAGTTGTGCGATGAGTTCCTTATCGACTGTGTCTTCAGCAAGCGCCTGCCGCAAACTTTGTAAACGCATTCGATACTGAGGAATTTGTTGGGTAGCGTGCCACTGGTGCAACTCATCGATAATCCTCGATGCGCGCGTTTGTTGGTCATCAGTTAATTCAACATAATCATCGAGTTGCCACTCGATAAAAGTGTCTAAATAACGATAACCAAACTGTGCGGTACAGCCTATTAGCAACGCAGATAAACAAAGTACTGCCGTATAAATTCGACGCATTAGTTTAAGATAAGTTGTTTGATCCTATCTTTGTAACTACGGCTGACTTTTAGTTTTTGACCATTCTTAAGCGAAATATGATATTCACCATTCTGACGCGTGCACAATTTTTCGACTTGGTTCACATTAACGATGGCAGAACGATGGATGCGCTGAAATAAATGAGGATTTAATTCTTTTTCAAGCTCTTTCATGGTTCGACGAAGAATAAACGTTTCCCCGCTCGCATGAATACACATGTAATCACCCGCCGCATCAACCCACTCAATAGCATTCACGGGTACTCGCGTGATCTCGCCACTGTCTTTAATCGCAATGTGTTCCGGGTAACGACTCATCGGAACGTCGTCACCGCTTGCTAAACGCTCCAGAATAACATCACAGTCTTCGCCAGTAACCTCGGCGACCAAGTTGACTAATTTCTGCTGCGTCGCATCGAACTCATTGGGTTCTAATTCTTGCTTCACTCGCTCGATAGTCTCTACTAAACGTTCTTCATCAACAGGTTTAAGCAAGTAATCCAGAGCACGCACTTCGAAAGCACGTATCGCGTATTGGTCGAACGCCGTAACAAACACAATCGCGGGTAACGTCGGCATACATTGTTGCAAAGACTTTAGCACATCAAACCCGTTCAAACCGGGCATCTGAATATCCAAAAATACAATGTCGGGCTTCAACGCACTGATCTCAGCAACCGCTTCGCGACTGTTCCCCTGATGCCCTACCAACGTGATTTCGTCAAATGATTCTAATCGGATCGCCAGTCCTTTACGTGCTAAAGACTCATCGTCCACGATGTAAGCAGTAAAACTACGACTCATACACTCTCCAACGTTTCAAAAGGCAATACGATCTCAACACATAAGCCTTGTGGTTCATTTTTTGTCATACTGAACGTAAATTCATCACCGTAGAGCGCGGCTAATCGCTCGCGTGTGTTTTTAAGACCCACGCCTGCATTCTTCATCAGCAATTCAGGCTGTTCAGGAGCATGAGGTCCATTGTCACACAATTGCACAATTAAGCGATTGCGCTCAACGTAAGCCTTTAGTGATAATACGCCTTGTTCCTCAGTTTTAGCAATTGCATACTTAATAGCATTTTCAATTAACGGCTGAAAAAGTAAACTCGGCACCAATGCCCGTTTAGCCTCATCACTCACATCTATCAGGATCTCTAAGCGCTCATCAAAGCGCACTTTTTCGATATCGAGGTACAACATCAACGCCTCGACTTCCTTTTTTAAGGTGATCTTCTTAATGGGATCGTTGTCGAGCGAGAAACGCAAGAAATGACTCAAGCGGTTAACCATCTTATTGGCGATAGCTGTATCTTGGACCAAGATCAGCGTAGAAATTGCATTAAGACTGTTGAACAAAAAGTGGGGGTTGAGTTGATAACGCAACATTTTCAACTGCGCTTGGTGCGCCATTGAGGAAGCCATCAGCGCCTTCTGTTTTTCGTTTTGCAACATACGGTAATATTTAATACCAAAATATAAGCCACTCCAGCTCAATACGATGTAGAACTTGGCTATATTATTTTTAAAATAGGCAAGATGACTGTCTGGTGTAAAACCAAACTTATAAATCTCCCAATATGTCGCGTTATCGACCACGGCCCAGAGACACGCGGTAATGTAACTTGCAAGAATAACAACAAACATTAATAACAGTGGATGCCATTCCCAAACGCGTTGGTAAAAATACCGTAACGGAAGCGTAAGCAAGAAACCAGAGTAAGCCCCTAAGACAAGTACAACACCATATATATCGCGCATTTCATGCATTAAGGAACCGATATAATTGACTAATGCATACCCTGCCCATCCGCCGAATTGCAGTAGCCAAAAGCCGCGGTCCGAACTTGGAAACCATGATTTGCTGAGCAATGATTTTAACAACCTTGAAACCTTCTCGTTGAGCGAGCTATAAGTTAGGACTGCGACCGCGAGAGCGCATCAATATCCACTAAGCTGCCGGAAAACAAGCTGTTAATAGCCTCTTTTTGCTGACTATTAAACTGAACACCTAGCGTCGTTTCAGTTTCTGCAGCCTTTACTTGACGTACAATACTTCCCAATTCAACAGTGTTGCCAGACTTCTGATTAACCGTAATGTTAACCCGCTGTCCTGTCTCCCATTTAATCGGACTGGCGGTATCGTCGGCAGCCGCTTCGGCGTTGACGTACTGTAATTTACACCCGGTTTCAGAAACATCGAGAATAATAGCTTCAACGGACGCATCCACCGAATTATCTTCAGACAAACGCGATACCTTGCAAGGTAAGTAAGCGTCAAAGCGTCGACCCTGACGAATAACGCGACTTTCAACCTGCTTAGGCCAGTCTAAAAACAACATTTTGGTTGGGTGGGCGACGACAAAGTCAATATCACTTCTAAACGCACAAATTTCGCCGTTTTCGTTCTCAAGAACAAAGCGAACAATAATCGGAACGCCCTCGTAAAGATGCTCCCGTAACTCTCCATAACGCCTAGAATCAGGCATATTGACAATGAACCAACGTCCTAAAACAGCACCGATAAACTCGGTTTGAAAACGTGCCGGTACATTGAGACCAGAAATTTGTATTTCAACTTTCTGCCCTACCGTCAACTGCTTGATTTTTGCTGCCATGCAATCCCCTACTAATAAAATCAAGTATGCTAATATGTTCGCTATAAGTCATTGACTGTCAAGCAAAGGAGTATCCGTTTGATCCATTATCAGATTACCCCAATTGACCCCAAAGGTCATTTATTTGAGGTCTCGCTGCATATTGAAAAGCCCGATCCCAATGGTCAAGAACTTTGGCTACCTAATTGGATACCGGGAAGTTATCTCATACGCGACTTTAGCAAACATATCGTCGGTATCTATGCAGAAAGCGATGGACGTTCCCTTAAGCTCGATCAAATCAGCAAAAACCGCTGGCGCCTTGAATCCTCGGAGCATGCTATTCAGGTAAAGTACCAAGTATACGCGTTCGACCTCTCCGTGCGAAGCGCTTATCTTGACGAACTACAAGGCTTTTTCAACAACACATCACTCTGTCTTGCCGTCGCCGGGCAAGAGCAAAACCCTTGTCGCTTGAGCCTCGAGCCAAGCGATGCCATCGCACACTGGCGTATTGCAACCGGTATGCCGCGCGTATCCGGAAATGCGCACGGTTGGGGTGAATTTGAAGCGGAAAACTACGATAAATTAATCGACTATCCTTTCTTGCTCGGTGAACTGACCATTGAAGAGTTTATTGCCCATGGAATAAAACACTCGTTAGTACTGAGCGGCCGACACAAAGCCGATACTTCGCGCATCACCGCTGACCTAGCGCGTATTTGTGAATATCAGCTAAAAATGTTTGGCGAACCCGCACCCTTTAAGCACTACACATTCTTAACCATGGTCGTAGGCGATGGATTTGGCGGACTTGAGCACAACAACTCGACTGCGCTGGTGTGCAGCCGCAAGGACCTCATTAAACCTGGGCAGACTAAGGTAGACGATAACTATGAGACGTTTTTAAGCTTATGCTGCCACGAGTATTTCCATAGCTGGAATATTAAAACGCTGAAGCCTAAAGCTTTTATTCCCTACCCGCTGGAGCAAGAAACCTACACAGAACAACTGTGGTTCTACGAGGGCATGACCTCATATTTTGATGATTACCTACTTCATCGTGCCGGCATTATTTCTGCTGATCGTTATTTACGTTTGCTGGGCAACACCTTGGCGCGTGTTGAACGCGGTGTCGGACAGCATCAACAATCCGTGACTGAATCGAGCTTTTTAGCTTGGACCAAGTTCTACCAACAGAATGAAAACGCGCCCAATAGCATTGTTAGTTACTATGCTAAAGGGGCTCTTATCGCCTTGTGTTTGGACTTAACCATTCGTCTACAAAGCGATCATCAACTCGATTTACAGCAAATAATGCATGACTTTTGGCATCGGTACGGTAAAACCGGCGAAGGTACTGAAGATCACACTTTTTTCGAATACTTGAGCCACTATACAGCCCTTGACGTGAATGAGTTCCTTCACGACGCTTTATATTCTCGTGAGCAACTGCCCGTGTCAGAGCTGTTAGAGAATTTTGGCGTAAAGGTGTCACGACATGTGCCCGCCAACGACTTACAAAGTAACGGCAAATTACCCGAAAAGTCCGCTAAAGTGACCTTAGGAGCGCGTTACAAAAACCATCCTCAAGGATTGGAGTTAACGCAGGTATACCACGATGAAAGCGCTTATGAAGCAGGGTTATCAGCCAATGACCGCTTAATAGCCATCGACCATCTCCAAGTTACCAGCGATAACATCAACGAAATATTAGATGCATTCAAGCCGGGCGATAGCGTTACTGTGCACGCCTTTAGACGTGACGAATTGCGAACATTAAAGCTGACTTGGCAAGCACCTAAGAAAACAAGCTACGTGCTTTCTATCACGCAGCCTGAGTATCTTAATGATTGGTTGAAAACCAACCTTTAGTTATTTACGAGAGGATATAGCTGGGGTAATAGTGCAGGATCGAGGCGCTCATTGCCCCAGTTTACGCGCCAATCAAGGTGTGGGCCCGTGGCGCGGCCCGATGCGCCTACTTCACCAATCTTTTCACCCTGCTGAATGGTATCACCGACCTCAACCGAGAGCTTGCTTAGGTGCAGGTACGTGGTATTCACACGGTACCCATGATCGATAATGAGTGTGCCACCTGAATAGAACAAATCAGGTTCTGCTAGCGTCACCACACCACTCCAAGGCGCGTAGACGGGGGTTCCAGTCGGTGCGGCAATATCTTCGCCATAATGAGGGCGGCGAGGTTCACCATTATAGAATCGCTGTGAACCATAAACACCACTGATACGCCCTTCCGCAGGCTTACGTACCGGGGTCATAAAGTCCATTCGTTTCGAGTCAGTTTGGCGAGCACGCCATACTTTAGCTGCTTCAGCCTTGGCGCGTTTAACCTGCTCGGGATCCGGGGTGACTGTTTTTTGCGGCACACCTTCAACTCGATCAATCTTGTATTCGCGTTTGCTTAAAGTCAGATTAATCGGTGTTTTTTCTGAGCCTTCAACCACTTCAAGGGTTTGATTTAACGCAGCATCGCGACCAAAACCAATAACAAAGTAACCATCATCACTGATATCAAGGCGCTCACCTTGATAAACTACCTCTGAGTTGGGCTCAACTTGACCGATCAGCAACGCCCCCTGAGTCAACTCGCCGTACCATGTCACGGGTATCTCTTCCTGAGCCGCTTTAGCTGCGCTGCCAAACGCAATACTCACTATCGATAATAGTGGGATAATCACTTTGAAACGGTTAAGCATAAGCAATTGCTCCTTTGCCTACTCCCTCGAACGCTCTAACCCGTACACGTTGCTCAGGATGGTCTTGTTTGATTTTTGCAGCAATAAACTCTGCAATACACTCCACCGTAGAGTCCGAATCAATAAAATCGTTCTCACTCTTAGGTACGATCAATTCAAACAAGCCTTGATCAGCAACATAACTGTAACCCACATGAGTCGCTTCACTCAGCTGCTTAGCCGATTCTGACCGCTGTAACCGTTTAATCTCTGCTTTGTCTTCTTCTGAACCAATGTAAATATCAGCCCATCGCTCAGACCATTGTTTCTCGAGCACTGGTTGACGAATATTATCCAACGCAATTTGAATTTTTGAACGGTGACCGTGAGCGATACGCTGGCAGTTACCGTCATGCTTCTTGAGCCCATGCGTATAATGATAATAGAAGCCATCGATTGCTTCGGGGCGCAGCGACAAGCGCAATCCTTGTACGTTACCGGGCAATTCGCGTTTTATTACTGCGCGTAAGTAGTCGGTCACGGTCAGTGCATCCACTTTTTCCGCATCGATATAAGCAAAGGCTTCAGCAGGACAAAATAGATGAATCGAGCGCCCTTCGGGACGCATAAAGTCAACCCAGTGAGACTCGTCGTCATCAGAGTGTGTGACACGTGTGTATGCGTGGCTACTCGGTACCAGTAGCTTATGATCAACTGACCGATCAATAATCGCTTTGATCTGCTTCTTCACGCGACCAAAATCAAGCACCATCGACTGTTCATTAAGTGAGCCATCGAGCTCAATATCTACAATCCAGCTTTCGCCCACGATGCCGCGCTCGGCACATAGGTAAGAACAATCAATCACGGTCAAATCATCTACAAATAACAGCATAGCTCTCGCTTACATCTCATAAAAATCGGTTCAATTATAACGCTATTCATTGGGTTACGCACCCAGTGCTCATCGGCTTAAACAATAATTTTCAGTTCGCTGAGTACATCAATGAATAAATGCACAGCGAGGGCAATCAATAACACACCCATGAGTCGATCAACCCAGTGCATGTAACGCCACACGCGTTTAAATACGCGCTCCGACGACAGCACTCGGGACAGAAACAAAAACCATACGCCCGTGGCGAGAATTAAATAAATGGCATAGCTTAACTGCCAAGCAAATGGTGTGTCAGGGCTAATCACTACAGTAAACAATGTCAGAAAGAACAACGTTGCTTTGACATTCAACCCATTAGTAATAAAGCCCGTCATAAACGCGCGCCTTTCAGACGGACGTTGCGGGTCGTGCTCATGGGTGTCGGGCGCAGGTTTCGGTTTTGACTGCAATGCGCCCACGCCCATGTAGGCTAAATAGAGCGCACCCGCTGTCAAAATAGCTGCATATAACCACTGCGTTTGTTTAATAATAATGGCTACACCCACCAGTGAATAAGTCACATGCAAAATAATACCTGCGGCTACGCCCAAGCTCACAAACGCGCCGATTTTGCGACCGTAAGATAAGCTATAACGCGTCACCACCGCGAAGTCTGGACCAGGACTTGCAACGGCGAGCAGATGATAGGTGGCAATAGTAATAAACTCAGCCCAATAAGACACGACTTGCGCCTCCATGCAATTAAGGTTAACTTTTAGTTAATTCAAATTAAATAAAACTGGTCAACTATGAGCACTAAATCAAACTTATCGCTGAATGCTCTGCGCGTGTTTGACGTCGCGGCGCGTGCAGGCACCTTCAAACAAGCCGCTCAGCAGTTGGGCGTCACCCAAGCGGCTGTCACACGACAGATTCAGACACTCGAAAATCAGTTAGGCATGCGCTTATTTCAACGCGACAACCGTGTTCATGCACTAACGCCGGCGGGATTAGAGCTTGCCCCCGCACTCGAAAGTATTTTTCGCGAGTTAGATCACACCATACAACGTGCCCGCTCCACCGCGGATCATAACATTACCCGGCTTACACTGGCTATTAGTTCTGAGCGTCTACGTTACTGGCTACAAGATCGCCTTGCTGACTTTCACTCGATTTACCCACATATCCAACTCAGCTTTGTTCGTAGCGATGAGCAAGTCAATGATGCACAGCAAGCTGACTGGGCGAGTCAAATTCAACACGAAAACATTGATCTGCTTATCAGCCAAAGTCTTTTACGGGATACGCAAATACAGCAAACCACACTCTATAAACCGAGTTATGTCGCGATCAGCCCCGATGCAAATTGTGACTCGACTCAGGCAACGTGGTTTGTCGATAAGGCACACCCCATGCATCAACGAGTGATAGAACAGCACACAAACCGCACTCACCCGCTGACTATTAATCAATGTGCCGATACGACTATGGCGCTCGACTTGGCACACACATATCAAGGAGTGGCTATTGTCGATGAACAACTGACACAGCATCCATCATTATCAGACTGGCACACTTTGGGCAAAACTGAGTCGTCACGGAGTGTAGCTGTGTATGCGCAGTATCGTAAAAAGCGTCGCTATTCCGTTGCGCTCGTCGCGCTACTTAACTGGCTTAAGTTACAAGTCAAAGATATCGATGCATCCTAGGAGTCGCCAATATGCCCAATTCCAGCCTAAAGACTGAGCGCTTTAATTTAGATCGTCACGCGATTGCAAAGGTGGTATCTATCGAACAACAGCTCTACGATAACCTCGCCTATCCTGAACTATTGTTCTATCAGGCCGCACATCAATGGCCGAACTCTCAGTTTATTTGTCGTGATAACAATGACATCCTTGCGTATGCCATGTACGCGCCGGCCGAAAAGGCCAATACATTATGGTTGATGTCCGCCGCAGTAAAGCCAGGTTGCCAAGGCCGTGGCGTGGGCACAAAACTGTTAAGCGATAGTTTGCGTAGTTTAGATGAGCAGGGGGTGACATGTGTCCTTCTAAGCGTCGCCCCAAGCAACGCAGCCGCAATCAGCGTATACCAAAAACTTGGTTTCGAAGTTGTTAGAAAGGCTGAGCATTACCTCGGGCTGCGTGAACACAGACTCATAATGCAGAGGAAAATCACAAACAAGGATTAGCCATGAATTTTTTACAAGAGTGGGCAAATGCAGCACACACCAGTGTTGGCTTCTTTTGGATGGCCTTGTGGGCGTTCGCGCTCGGATATCTAATAAGTAGTCTTATTCAGGTCATGATCAGTCGTGGACATATGAAAAGCCTGATGGGTGACGACTCAGCTAAATCGATGACACTCGGCACTTTTTTTGGGTTTATTTCGAGCTCTTGCAGTTTCGCAGCGCTTTCAACAACGCGCGCTTTGTTTAATAAAGGCGCCTCCTTCCCCGCCTCCATGGCATTTTTACTTGCATCCACCAACCTCGTTATCGAACTTGGGTTCGTGATTGCGATCTTCTTGAGTTGGCAGTTTGTCGCAGGTGAATATATTGGTGGCGTGTTACTTATCGCTTTTGCTTGGCTATATATTAAGCTGACATCACCTACGGGTTTGATTAAATCGGCTCGCAAAAACGAAAACGCTGAAGATGAGGACAACTCAACGAAGCCATGGAGCGCCTTGCTGACACGCGAAACATGGCAACAAGTCGCAAAAAAATACCAAATGGAATGGCAGATGGTGTGGCAAGACGTGCTTCTTGGCTTCACTGCTGCGGGTATCATTTCCGCCTTTGTACCCAGTGAGTTTTTTAACTGGTTATTCCAAGGTTCTGGCGCCAATGTCGCTGACGCATCGTTTTTGGAAGTGCTACAACAGACCATTGTGGGTCCTTTAGCCGCGTTCTTCACCTTTATTGGTTCAATGGGTAACATTCCGCTCGCCGCAGTGCTATACGGTGAGGGAGTCGCCTTTGCGGGCGTCATGGCGTTTATATTCTCCGACTTAATCGTATTGCCAGTGTTGCGTATCAACGCTAAGTACTACGGTTGGAAAATGGCGTTATACATTGCCCTGATGTTATTCGTCTGTTTGGTATTAACCGCCTTAACGTTGCATTATGGCTTGTTTGCTTTTGACGCCCTGCCCGATCATTCGCAGCAACAAAAAATTACCGAACGTGCGTTCTTCTCGGTCGACTACGGGTTCATTCTTAACCTGATCTTTTTAGCTGTGAGCGCGGGTTTAATCTATTTGACTCAGCGGCAGAAAAAGCAACATAACCATCACGAACACCACCATCATCATGATCACGACCATGGTAGCAGTAACTCATGGCGCGACTCTCTGATGAACGGTCTTTGTATTATTGCCGGCGTTTGGTTAATTGCAGGTCTGATACTGTATGGGACGCTTTAATGCCTCTGTTGGACGCGTCTGAACCCATTGAGTTTGCGCCTGGGGCATGGCTCTTTCCGAATCATGCCTCAGAACAGGCTGCGGATATACTGGTGGCGATACGTGAGTGTGTGCGTCAAGCGCCGCTTCGTCATTTTATGACGCCTGGCAATAAGACGATGTCAGTGTTGAGTAGTAACTGCGGTGATTTCGGGTGGGTTTCGGATAGCAAAGGCTACCGCTATCAAGCAACCGACCCCAAGTCAGATAAACCTTGGCCTGAAATGCCGTCGATTTTACTTCATGAAGCAACTCAGGTCGCTGAACAAGCAGGCTACCCCGGATTTTTGCCTAATACCTGCTTAATAAATGTATACAAACCCAGTGCTAAAATGGGACTGCATCAGGATCGCGATGAGTCAGATCTTAGCCAACCGGTGGTGTCCTTTTCATTTGGCTTGCCCGCGCGTTTTATTTGGGCGGGTCAAACGCGCACAGGCTCAAAGCAGCGTATTCCCCTTAATCACGGTGATGTATTAGTTTGGGGCGGACCTAGCCGACTCAATTATCATGGAATTGATAAACTCGTCGAAGGCACCCACCCGCTCACGCAACAAACACGTGTGAATCTCACATTAAGAAAAGCTTAATTTTTTCTGATCCTTTTACATACAGTCACGTATGTATCATTACCTGTATGTGAGAGGAAGTAGTATGAGCAGTATCAAAACCGCGGCTGTCGCATTGGCAGCCGCAACCTTTTTATTACCTGTAAAAGCCGATGAATGGCACGTATCCGCTTCGTATTCCACCGACCAATTGCGTGGTGCACGAATTGGCTACCGCACTGAGAGTACGCAATTCAGCTTTTTAGATTGGGCAGGCAGCCCGCAAGTAAGTCTCGAGATGGGTCTCAATCATTGGCAGGACTCAAATGACACATCGGATAACATCACCGCATTGACCGTGTCACCTGTGTTCCAATGGCAATTGACCGAAAGCGCCACGCCACTCTATTTAGAGGCCGGCATCGGCGGTAGTTATTTTGATAAAACCCGTATTAGCGACCGCCGTTTATCAACACAATTTCAGTTTGAAGATCGCGTAGGATTGTCTTGGCAGTATAGCGCTAATAGTAAAGCAAGAATTACAGTACAGTACTCCCATTATTCTAATGCGGATATCGAAAGACCCAACGATGGATTGGACTTTTATTCGATTTATTGGGTACTACCTATATGAATAGCTTAACAAAGGAGGCGATTATGATTCCCCAGTTTGGTATGGGTACCTTTAGATTAGAAGGACAGGAACTCACCGACCTCGTTAGTGCTGCCATTGATATGGGTTACGAGCACATCGATACCGCGCAGTTTTACGATAACGAAGCCGATGTCGGTAAAGCACTCGCTCAACACACCAACAAGGACGTGTTTGTCACGACCAAAGTGTGGTACGAAAAGCTTGCCTATCAAGACGTGCTTGATTCGCTACAAGTGAGCCGCGATAAACTACAACGCGACACCATCGATCTTGCGCTGATTCATTGGCCCTCACCAAATGACGAAGTGCCTGTTGAGGAAACCCTAGACGCGCTGCAGAAAGCCCAGCAAGATGGGTTAATCAAGCACCTAGGTGTCTCCAATTTCACCATCGATTTGTTAAATCGTGCGGTTGCGCACGTGGGGAAAGATAAAATCCTCACCAATCAGATCGAGGTCCATCCATTCTTTCAAAACCATGCGATAACCGATGCCTGTAAGCAAATGGGTGTTAAAGTAACGGCTTATTTACCGTTGGCAAAAGGCGCTGTGATGGATAACTCAGTGATGCAAGATATTGCTGAGAAACACAATGTCTCGCCGGCACAAGTCGCTATTGCATGGCAGTTGGCGAATGACTATGTCGCGATTCCGTCAACCACCAAGGTGGAACATTTGAAGTCGAATTTTGATGCGCAAAACTTGAAGCTCGACCAAGATGACATGAAGGCAATCGCGGATATTGATAAAGACGATCGCCTCATCGATCCCGACTTCTCGCCTGACTGGGACTAACGAGTTCGTAAAAGGCAGTGTGCGCAGCACGCTGCCTATTGAACATCGCTTACGTTCTGGCACAATACAGTAAATAATACTGAATAGTCAGCGGTGCCATGACCCCCTTCTCTAAAACACAAAAGCCCTCTTTCATTGCGGTGTGTGTCGCACTCGCGGTGGTCTTTGTGTTGTGTTGGGGTAACCGTTTTAATCTAATTAATACCTGTCAGCTGAATGACCAACATAATTCAGTCACAGCATCGTTCGACACGAGTAATAAGACGCCTCAAGCGAGTCATAAACAGTGTGATCACGCCTCACACTTGCTAAAAGTCAGTCAATTAGATATCAGCGCAATGGCATTATTTGTTGCGTTTATTGGCTTTGTACTCTTTTCCAAAAGCGATACGCCAGCACCTAGCTATGCGAATCGATTCGTAAAGCCCAAACGAAGGTGCCACACCCTCTTCTGCTTATTTCTGGAATAGCTTCTTACGTTTGCTTCGAAAACGTATTTTTTAGCTATTTTAGGAGTATCAATGAACACAGCAAAATTTGTAGGCTACCTACGCTGGTTTAGCGTATGTTTAAGCCTTTTGATGTCACCGTTCAGCTGGGCACAAGGCTCAACTTCCACGGGTTGGTTAACGAGTCCCGATCACGACGCGGTCAAGGTCAAACTTGCAGTGACAGGCGAATTCAATCCCGAAACCCGCGTATTACCGGCACTGTTAACGGTGCAACTTAAAGATGAATGGAAAACGTACTGGCGAGCACCTGGTGAAGGCGGTATTCCACCGCGTATCGACTTGGCTTCGTCAAAAGGTATTGAACGCATCAACTGGCATTGGCCAACACCGAGTGAGTATTACGTACAATCCATTCGCACAGCCGGCTATAAACACCAAGTCACGTTTCCCCTCGAAATCGTTGTATCTGAAACAACTGAAAGTGCTCAGTTGGATGCTGTATTCACGTTATCGAGCTGCACGAATATCTGTGTGCTAACCGATTTTCCGCTGCAACTGAATATTGATGTTAACCAACTTACGCCAGACAGCGAACAGAGCTTTGCGTTTGCACAAGCAATGAGTCAAGTACCGCAGCCACTCCGCAGCGCGGAGGTGACGCGCGCTGACTACAACGCTGATGATCAACAACTGAGTTTTGTGTTATCGCGCACATCGCGCTGGGATTCGCCACAGGTGTTTGTGCACAGTGAAGATAAACAACTTGATGAAGTGGTTTTTAAACTCGTCCAACAGAAGGTGAGCGTTGATGGGAAGCGTTTAATCGCCAGGTTTAAAGCATCTCATTGGCTCGAGCTACCAGAACTCGTCAATCGACAAGTCAGCATCACCGTAAATGACGATCCATTCAGTGCGGTTTACACAACACAACTCGAACGGAGTAATAGCACGACAACGAATGACCCCCTCGATACTATGACTATTTGGGGGGCACTATTCGCCGCTCTGCTGGGTGGTTTAATTCTCAATATAATGCCCTGCGTCTTACCAGTCCTTGGAATCAAGGTGCAATCTCTGATCGCTAACAGCGACGCATCAGTGCGGCAGGTTCGGTATCAGTTTCTCGCCACAGCTATGGGTGTTATCAGCACCTTTATCGTTATTGGCGCTCTACTCGGCCTGTTAAAACTGAGTGGCGTGCGGATCAGTTGGGGAATGCAGTTTCAAAACCCCTGGTTTATCGCAGTACTGGCGTTCATTACATTGGCTTTTGCTATAAATTTGTTCGGGCTTTATCAGATCCGCCTCCCGCAGTGGCTCAATCAATGGGCGCTAAAGTCACAGCGTAGTTCGTTACTAGGTCATTTCAGTCAAGGCGTATTTGCCACTGTATTAGCAACGCCGTGTACTGCCCCCTTTTTAGGGACCGCGGTGGCGTTCGCACTAGGCGCGCCAATGTATTTGTTACTGCTGATATTCTTCGGGCTCGGTGTTGGTATGGCGCTGCCTTGGTTGTCCATCGCGGCATTTCCACAAACCCGTAAGTTGTTACCCAAACCCGGGCCGTGGCTGAAATGGGTGAAGCCGATATTTGGTGCCTTGTTGCTCGCCACAAGCGTCTGGCTATTCACATTGTTAACACCGTATTGGTTAAAGGCATCCAGCGAATCAACTTCAGCAGAGCAAACCAGCGAACGCCCTTGGCAAACGCTCTCGTTTAAGACGATTCATCAGGCGGTTACCCAAGGAAAAGTCGTATTTGTAGATGTCACAGCAGACTGGTGTATTACCTGTAAAGCCAATAAGCTCGGTGTACTTGAACAAGAGCCGGTGTACAGCGCGCTCGCAGCACCTGACCTGATTCGTATGCGCGGTGATTGGACCGTGCGAAATGATTATATCACTGACTATCTTCGCGCCTATGGACAATACGGCGTGCCATACAACCGAGTATACGGACCGGGCGCTCCCGAAGGGATTGAGTTACCCATCATCCTTACCAGCGATGCCGTAATGCAAGCCATCAAGGACGCGAGAAATGAATAAATGGGGTCTGAGATTTATTAAATTACTGGGTTACCTTGTTGTCGCCGCCGCGATCGCCTTCGGCGTCGACTTGTATCGTAACAATAACGTACCCACTACGTTGCCCGACGAATTAACACTCACAAGCCTGGCTGGCGAACCGCTATCAATAGCTAAGATGAGTGAAGAAGAGCCCGTGCTACTTTATTTCTGGGCGACCTGGTGTCCCGTGTGTCCAACGGTCTCGCCGACTGTAGACTGGTTAAGTGACGACTACAACGTCATTTCAGTGGCATTAAGATCAGGGCATAACACTAAGATTTCTGCTTATTTGGAGCAACAAGAACTGGGGTTTATAACGGTTAATGACACTCAAGGCGCGATCGCCCGCCAGTTCAATATCACCGCTACACCCACCATTTTAATTATTAATAACCATAAAGTGACTAGCGCCACCAGTGGCTTCACATCGCCACCGGGGATCCTAGCACGCTTGTGGTTGAGCAAATTTTAGAATTAACTTTTAAGATAAGGAATTAATGATGTTTAAACGAATGACACTCTTTATTGGTGCCGCTTTAATGAGCAATGCGATCAGCGCGCAATCACTCACCGATAAACAAGAAACGGATCTGGCACAAATCGAAACCATGCTCCGAGATAACCCGCAACTTATTGGAAATATGCGTCAGGGATTAGAAAACTTTCTAGAGGAACAAAAAGCGCAAAAAGCGACCTACCAAGAATATAAGGACTGGCTTTTTGATACCTCTATACACCCTACTCTAGGCAATATTGATGCTGCGCATTCGATCGTCATTTTTACGGATTATAACTGTCCGTACTGCAAAAAGCTGGAGCCCAGTTTAGAGCGTTTAATTGAAGAATACCCATCGGTCAATGTCATTAATATCATTGTGCCGCTACGTCAGCGCTCTGTTGATGGTATCAACACCAATGCAACTGAGTTTGGGCTGAGTGTTTGGTCGAATGCTTCCGATAGTTACTATGATGTGCATACACTGCTAATGAGCAAATCAGGAATGCATAACGCTGATTCACTTCGAGCAATCGCCGAACGCACGGAAACACAAGCGTGGTTGGAACACCCGCAAGCCAGCAAAGAAACGATTAAGAAGAACTTACAGACGTTTCAAGCGCTAGGGTTTCGTGGTACTCCTACCATCATGATTGGTGAACAGTGGATACCTGGTTTTATTCAGTATGGTCAGATCGAACAAATTGCCAAGCAAGAATTCGGTCTATAGATTGCTTTCTAAGGGGCTCCCATGCCCCTTTTTTTGGCCTTAGCCTTCAAGCTAGATTCATCAAATATCCGACAAGCCATGGCGCAATTGCACATAAACATAATAGACCGACTTTTTTCCAGCGAGCTTCTATATTACTTTTTAGACTGTAAAACACCGCCGCGTACGCAGTTACTATCGACCAGCCTATGTATATAAGTAACTCAGTCAGTGCCAACCCTAAATAGACTTCTCTCATCTCGTTGGATGACATTCCCCAACTGAGAATTAGCTGACCATAAACGATGACGGCAACGGTACCAATAATTGCAATCAAAGGCATCGCGTTCTTCTGCATAAACACTCGACTCATGTGCAAGCTCCTGTGTTATTAATGATTCATTGTAAAACGAACTAAGGTTTTTCGAATCGAAACAAGTCGATACATTTATTCTGTAGCGACAATAATCAATACTGAGTAAAGTCATACACTCAAACGGCTTTCTTAAACGATTATATACGGCGATAAGCACATGAATAAAAAAGCACTTTGGTCACTCCGCATAGCCTTACTCATCGGAACCGTGATATCTCTGTTTTTCGTACCTTGGCCACTTGTTAGCACTTGGCTTGCGCCACTCCCCAACACTATTCAGCAACAAATAGATGAAGCGACGCAAGACCATTTTGACGGAATGATTGTTTACGTTCAGCAAGGACAACAACCGGCAACGATATTCACCGCGGGGTGGCACGATAGAGCCAAGCAGTTGCCTGCCGAACCTAATGCGTTATTTAAGATCGCGAGTATCAGTAAGCTTTATGTAGCGCTAGCAACAACAAAGCTAATCAACGACGGTCAGCTATCCCTAAATGACTCGCTTAGCCAGCTGTTACCTAAAGTCAGTCAACACCTTCCAAACGCTAATGAAATTACGTTGCGAATGCTTTTACAACATCGGAGTGGACTTCCTAACTTCACAGATACGCCCAACTACTGGTCAAATCCACCCGCAACAGCGTCGGAAAAACTAGCACTTATTATGGATGAGCCCGCTGATTTTGCACCCGATTCCGATTATGCATATTGCAATACAAACTATTTACTACTTACCCAAATTATTAACCATACTGTGGGTTATTCGTATCAACAGTACATTACCGATCGCATTTTACAACCATTAGCACTTCAGAATACTTACTTCTCGCTCGACGCAATTAATATCAAGGATCTCATGGGTGGTTACTACGTCGGTGTACAACCTAATATAAAAGAAAATGACTATGGTTCGATGATTGCCAGTATTACCGATGTTGGGCGATTCATTCGAGCACTTAACGACGGCTCTGCATTTGCACCCGGCGAACAAGCGATTTATTCATCGGTTTACAAGTTCGAACACGGAGGCTTGATACCCGGCTATCAGAGCTTAGCCGAGTATCACCCAGACATCGATACGGTCGTTGTTCAGTTCGTAAACACAACCGATTTTGACGGATACGAATGGAACCTCTCGGAAATATACATAAACCGTATTGTGGATATCCTTAAAAAGAAGCCTTAACTGGCTTCTTTTTGTTTCGCAAACTTATCAATCGTATTGGCATCGACGTCACAAGCGGCTTTAAATTCTTCCGAACCTTCATTTTTACCCACTTTAAATACCGAAAAAATTCGGGTCGTAACAGGGGTACGTTCGACATTTTGTTCAGTCGGTTTAAAGCGAAGGTAATCTAAGCTCACGATAAGTGCTTTGGCAGCCGTTTCGTTCGGGTATGCATATTCAACTTTATGGCTTGCGACGCGTCCCTCGCTATTTATTGTATAGATAATTGAGGCACATCCATTTTGGTTGTTGCGTGCAAGTGAGCGTGAGTATTGATCAGACAACTTTAGTGTTTTTTCTTGCTCCTTAACGACCCAATAATCGGTATAAGCCTGACCATCCTTTTCTTTGGTTAAGTCCAAAGCATATTCAGGCTCTTCAGGTAAGTCCCGCCCCATACTTTCACATCCAATTAACCCGAGTAAACAAATTGCTCCCGAGAGCCCAAATGCCAACTTTTTCATTTTTATATCCTCGTAAATTGACCAGATTAGCTATTTTTATCATAAATCATATCAGATTGTTATTAAAAATTAACATAAAATGTCTGCTGGCTTTTCACAGATTGAAACCTAAACTACGATATGGTTATATACTTATTATTAGTGAGTATATTTAAGCAATTTTTTATTAAGAGGTAACACCATGTCAGCGCTCAAGCCCGTTGTGACTCACTTTTTTGATGAGCCGACAAATACCTATAGTTATGTGGTACAAGATCCCAATTCATCGCACTGTGCAATAGTCGATTCGGTGCTGGATTTTGATTATGCCGCAGGTCGTACAAGCACCGAGTCTGCTGAACGTATCTTAAAGTTCATCAAGGATAATCACCTCACCGTTGATTGGATATTAGAAACCCATGTCCACGCTGATCACTTATCTGCCGCGCCCTTTTTAAAAGAGCATACTGGTGCCCAACTGGGCATTGGCGAGCATATTAAAACCGTACAGGAGACCTTCGGAAAAGCATTTAATGAGGGCACTGAGTTTCAGCGCGATGGCAGCCAATTTGATCACCTGTTTGCCGATGGCGACACGTTCAGCATAGGCGAGCTACAAGCACAGGTATTACACACACCAGGTCACACACCGGCTTGTTTAACCTACGTAATTGGTGATGCAGCGTTTGTCGGTGACACGCTATTTATGCCCGACTATGGTACAGCGCGGTGTGACTTCCCAGGGGGTGACGCCCGCACCTTGTATCGCTCGATTCAAAAGGTCTTTGCACTTCCCGACCAAACACGGCTATTTATGTGTCACGATTATAAAGCGCCCGATCGCGATGAGTACGCATTTGAAACAACGGTTGCGGAAGAAAAACAAAACAACGTACATGTAGGCGGCGGCACAACCGAGGACGAGTTTGTAAAAATGCGCACCGAACGCGACGCGACACTCAATATGCCGCGTTTAATTTTGCCATCAGTGCAAATCAACATGCGCGCCGGCCACCTCCCACAACCAGAAAACAACGGCCAACGCTACCTCAAACTCCCCCTCAACCTGTTTTAGTAGGTCGCGCCTTTGGCGCGACGCTTGATTTATTCCTTCTCTAATAAATAACCTGCCAAGTTTATCAGGCTTGCAGTGAGGTCATCACTATCACGTAAGCTGGTCGGGTTAATTCGGTACTTTCCATTTACGACAAAAGTCGGTGTTGCTCTCACGCCCAGCTTATCTATCAGACGTTGCCACTGATTAAACCGCGCTGTTACCGCGAAGCTCGCGATACCCTTATCAAAAGTCTGACCGTCGATACCGTTTACAATAAATACGTTACGAATATCCTCTGGCTCTCGTAATAAGTGACCCTTTTTAAAATTGTAATCGAACATCACACGGTTTATTTTCTCTGCAATATCCATTTTTTGCGCAAGAATATACGCGCGAGTCATTGTACTACCCGCCTCGGGACTCGGTGCAACTGATGCGACATGGACCTTGCTAAACTGATCGGCAAAAGCTGTTTTCATGGCGCTTGCAATGGGTTCGTAACGATAACAGTACGAGCAGTACAAAGAATAGAATTCGACTAGACCATCGTCATTTGCCTGGTCGACACCGTCAATAACATCGTAATGAACACCTTCTTTAAACGTTTGACTCGCGGCTGGAGCGCACAAAAACACCATAATCGACACCAGGGTCGCTTGAATAAAATATCTCATTAATCACCTTAGATTGTTATTTTTATTTACATTAATTGTTGTCATACCCTCTGTCCACCGCAATCCTAAATCATTTGACATGTGTTTTTTCATATATATGATTTACCATATATATTAAATAGGAATGGACACGATGAACCCATTACAGTTTTTTAAATGTCTATCGGATGATACCCGTTTAAAGTCCGTGCTGATTGTAAGCACGCTTGAGGAAGCTTGCGTCTGCGATCTGATGGACGCGCTGGAGCTTGATCAGCCAAAAGTCTCGCGTCATCTCGCTGAACTGCGTAAGTGCAATATCGTGCTGGGTGAACGCCGTGGTAAGTGGGTGTATTACCAACTGCACCCTCACCTACCCACGTGGGCAAAAGACATCATTACGCAGGCTGCACGCAATAATTTAGATTACTTTTCCGCGGCCCTCGAAAAGCTTAAACAGGGGAAAGCCCAAGGCGCTAGCTGCTAACTAAAAAGGTTTCTTGTGAAAATACTCTACATCTGTACCCATAATCGCTGTCGTAGCATTTTATCAGAAGCGATCACCAACCACTTTGCCAGCGATCATATTCAGGCAAAAAGCGCTGGGAGCCAACCTGCAGGCGAGGTACACCCTCTCTCACTGCGTTATTTGAACGAAGCCGGTATATCGACCGAAGGGCTGCAAAGCCAGTCTTGGGATGAATTCGAAGACTTCAAACCCGACGTCGTCATTACCGTCTGTGACTCGGCGGCAGGCGAGGCTTGCCCGGTTTGGTTCGGACAATCAATTAAAATGCATTGGGGACTTGCCGACCCTTCAAAGCTTGAAGGCACCGAAGAAGAGATTGCCGCCGCTTTCCGCGACTGTATCAAAGAAATCAAACACCGCGTCAGTCATTTGCAAGGGATAGCTGAACAAGCTTTATCTCAAAGCCAGTTAAAACAAGCTTTAAATGAGTTGATTAATTAAAAGGAAGGAATAATCATGGGTTTATTTGAACGTTATTTGTCTGTTTGGGTGGCACTTGCCATCATCGCAGGTATTGCCCTGGGTATTGCAGTCCCAGGGGTTTTTACCGTTGTATCAGAGCTTGAGTATGCCCACGTCAACTTAGTTATCGCAGTGCTCATCTGGCTCATGATTTACCCGATCATGGTACAGGTCGACTTCTCATCCATTAAAGATGTCGGTAAAAAACCAAAAGGCTTGGTGTTAACCTTGGTCATCAACTGGCTGATCAAGCCGTTTACCATGGCATTACTGGGGTGGCTGTTCTTTAAAGGGTTGTTTGCCGATTGGGTCGACCCGCAAACCGCATCCGAGTATATCGCCGGTATGATCCTACTGGGTGTTGCACCCTGTACCGCGATGGTGTTCATTTGGAGTCAACTGACAAAGGGTGACGCGAACTACACCTTGGTGCAGGTTTCTATCAACGACGTCATCATGATATTTGCATTTGCTCCTATCGCCGGCTTACTTTTGGGCGTAACAGATATCACAGTGCCCTGGGATACCTTGTTGCTGAGCGTCGTACTGTATGTGTTGATACCACTCATTGTTGGTGCATTAACACGCCAGAAGCTGGATAAAGCCAACGACCACACACGCCTGAACAACTTTCTTGCAGCCATGAAGCCGTGGTCGATCGTGGGTCTACTCGCGACGGTTGTCCTACTGTTTGGTTTTCAATCCGAAACCATTATCGAAAAACCGCAGGCGATTGTACTCATAGCGATTCCGCTACTGATTCAAACCTACGGTATTTTCGCAGTGGCGTATTTCTTAGCGAAGAAAATGAAGTTGCCGCATAACGTGGCTGCGCCCGCCTGCATGATAGGCACTTCAAACTTTTTCGAACTCGCAGTGGCGGTTGCCATCTCATTGTTCGGCCTGCACTCAGGTGCGGCACTCGCCACCGTTGTGGGCGTATTAGTCGAAGTACCTGTCATGCTCTCATTGGTGTGGTTTGCTAACCGCACGCGGCATTGGTTTAACGACTAAAAACGATACGATGCCTGTATCGCAAATGACCGACCGGGCTGGCTGTATTGCTCGGTCGGCGCATCTGCCGACAGTCCTGCGACACGTTGATAAGGCACATAATACTTATCGGTTACATTGAGTGCCGCCAAGTTCACCTGCCAATCGCCCAAGCGCACACCCGCCAAAACATCCATAGTGGTATAGCCTGCCGTCTCGATATAAGGTCCCGACTCGACCGACGCACTCGGTACATCATCCATGGCAGCCACCGCATTAACAATACCTCGGATATGCCAGTTATCAGCAAAGTAACCGAGCGACAAATTTCCCGAAAGCGGCGATAACGAGGTTAAAGCCTCACCCGTTGCATCGTTCTCACCCGTCACGTAGGCAGCGGATGTATCGACACGCATGAAGTCAGTGAGCCAATGCGTCACACTCGCTTCAGCTCCCTTTATCGTCACCTCATCTTGATTCACATACTGATATTCAACCCGATCAACGCCTGGAATATAAGTGGGGCTCGTGCCTACAACCGCAGTCTCGATAAAATCATCAAAGCGACTGTAAAACGCGGCTAGGTTCCATCGCGTGGTGTCATTACTGAACTTTAATCCCGCTTCTACGGCGCGACTGCTTTCTGGCTGTAAGTCGGGGTTAGGCAAGATAGCATAAAACGGCTCAATACCATGGCTCTGATAGGCTTGGTCATGCGGGGGGATCTTAAAACCCTCGGCGTATTGCAGATAGCCGCGAATGCCCGACTCAAAGGTATACACACCCGCTACTTTAGGTGAAAATGCCGTCTCGTTGATATCTGCAAGCTCAGACATATCGTACAGCGTGTTCTCATTTGGGCTCATCTCATAGTGGTCAACTCGCGCACCAACAATCAGTTTAAAGGCGGTCTCTTTAAACGTGATGTTATCCTGCAAAAACACACCTGTTAGCCATGTTTCGGCGCCGGGGAAGGCTTTCTGCGGCTCATTATCTTGCATTACTGTGCCATCGCTCGCGATACGTGTCTTGAATCGCGGTCGCTCGGTGTCGTAATAATCAGCATCAAAGCCATACACGAGATCATGACGTGTTGAGGCGGCATCAAGTTGCTTTTGTGCTTGCCAACGCGCACCCATGATCCGTTGTTCAAAACCATAGTCATTGTAATCGGTATACGCGCCCGCTTGGCTTGCTCCCGCGCTGACCTGGTCGCTGCCTTGCTCATAATCCGTCAAATACAACTGCCAATGCTGCGAGTCGGCAAATGCGTTGGGCTGATTACGCTGATAGTCCACCGAAAGCGCCGTTTGACGATTGTCGTCGTCGGTTTGATTAGTTTCCGCAATAAACTGTTGAGTGTTTTGCTGAAAGTGGTCCAACGTAAACTTCAGTTCATCATCACCGACATCAAGCGCCCATTTAGCTAACACACTCTGACTGTCATAATCATAACCAGGCAAAGATTTCTCATAGTTCTGTGTCTCCTGACCTTGTCGCGCGGATACCTGAATCATCGCACTCGAGCCATCAAACTGCCGCGCTCCACTAAAGCCGAGCTTTGTCTCATCGGTCAGACCATCAAAGCCAAAACTCAAGCGCGCTGCTTTGTCATTGCCGTTTAACACATCACTCGGATCGGGCGTTGATATTACAATCACGCCACCTAAGCCATCCGAACCGTAAAGTGGTGATGCGGCCGCTTTCGCTACTTCAATTTGCTGTACCTGGGCCACATCTAAGTAACCTCGCCCCACCAAATAACCGCCTCCGCCTGCGTAGGCATCGTTAAGTCGACGACCGTCTTTAATGTACACCACCCGATTACCACCGATTCCTCGAATCGATAAGGTTTGTGCCTGCCCTTGGGTTCCCGTCGACTGAATACTCGGGTCATAGCGGAACACATCCGCGAGACCATTACTCACTTGCATATCAATATCGTCTGCCGAAATAACGCTCACTGCGCCCGCGACGTCTTCGAGTTTTTCTTCGGTACGCGAACCTGTGACCACTAAAATCTCATCAACGCTCTGGTCGGCTGCAGGTAAATTCACCTCTGCGGCATACACACCGCTGGTCATAGTTGCCGCGATGGCAGCGGCCAATAGCGAAGGTTTAAAAGCATCGGTTTTCTTAATCCAAACGTTCACAAGCTTCTCCAATTTCTTTGAATGACAAAACAGGCATCGTGAAAACGCATTAGATCTAAACGAAAACTATTTGCATTTGCAACTAAAACTTACTATTTTATTTTACGCAATCGCAAATCAGAACGATAAGAGGCTCCTATGACGCGGCTTTACAGAATATTGAAACACTCGTTGCTTATGTTGGCAGCAGCCCTGCCCTTGCTCACTTACGCGCAAACCTCACCCGAAAGCGGTATAATTACCGCAGGTGGCACGTTAACCGACATCGTATTTGCCGTCGGGGGTGGCGACAAAGTGATTGGCGTGGATACCTCAAGCACCTCGCCTAGTGCCGTGCATGCGCTCCCTAAAGTTGGCTATTACCGCAACCTGTCCGCCGAGGGCGTGCTCAGCTTTAATCCGAAGCAAGTATGGGTACTCGAAGGCGCTGGCAGTAAACGCGCATTAGCACAAATCGAAACGGCCGGTGTACCTGTTACAGAATTCGGTAAGCCCACAACGCTATCTGAACTGTATGCTCTGATTGAACAAGTCGCCGACCAACTTGGTACACCGGATCGCGCTGAGCCCGTAATTAACAGCATTGAAGACAAGTTTCATCCCGTTTCGCGTGCGCAACCACTCAGTGGTCTTTTTGTCTTGCAAGTATCCGAACGCGGTGTTGTCGCGGCGGGTCACGACAGCGTCCCCGATTTACTATTCAGCCAGTCGGACATTACCAATGTGGTAGACCACAAAGGCTTCAAAACCGTGTCGCGCGAGCATCTATTGATAAACCAACCTGACTTTATCGTCGCCCCCTCGCACGTGGTCGATGCGGCAGGAGGACGTGAGCAATTCTGCCAAAACGCAACCTTACAGTTATTAAACGCGGGGCAATCCTGCCAGCTATTGGTGATGGACTCGTTACTCGCACTGGGAATGACCACCCGCATTGCCGAAGCACATGAGGCGCTTTTAGCGTATGTCGATGACCTTTGAGCGACGCCGTTGGCTAATTGCCGGCACCCTCGGGATCCTGGCAAGTAGCTGGCTGCTGTTATCGAGCGGCCCGGTGCTGAGTGATTGGCGGCTACCGCTGATGTGGTTGCCCGGCTTCGGTACGCCCATGAGTGAACTCGAACAAACTGTCGTCACACAATTACGTTTACCGCGTTTGGTTTTGGGGCTCTTGGTGGGCGCGGTATTGGCGCAAAGCGGCACAGCCATGCAAACCTTGTGTCGCAATCCACTGGCTGATCCGGGCCTCATCGGCATCTCTGGCGGCGCCGCAGTATTTGCCCTCGCAGTGATCGCATTGGGTGAACAAATCGGTTTACAAGGCAGTGTTTGGGTCTCTTTGGCCGCCTTTATGGGCGCCCTAGTCACCACCTTTGTTGTCTATCGCTTAGCTGGCGGTAAAACAGGCGTCGACGTCGCCACGTTGTTACTTGCCGGTGTGGCAATTAACGCGCTAGCCGGCTCATTACTCGGCTTACTGAGTTATTACGCCGATGACGATGCCCTGCGACTAATGAGTTTTTGGCAAATGGGTTCACTCGCGGGTGCCAGTTGGCAGCAGTTGCCCTTAGGCGTGGTGCTCATGGGTGTCAGCTCAATCGCACTATTTATGTTGCGCAAGCCCATTAATACCCTGCTGTTAGGTGAGCGCCAAGCACGTTACTTAGGAGTAAACACCGTGTCACTTAAGCGGCAATTGATTATTTGGGTGGCATTAGGTGTGGGCGGCGCAGTCGCATTGACCGGTATGATCGGCTTTGTCGGTTTAATTATACCCCACATCGCTCGCATACTGGTGGGCGCTAATATTCGTTGGCTGATGCCTGTATCCATGTTGTTTGGTGCCGCAGTTTTGGTACTCACCGACTGGATCGCTAAAACCATCGTTGCGCCAGCTGAATTACCCATCGGGATAATCACCGCCGCAGTGGGCGCTCCTTTCTTCATCTATCTGCTCATCCAACAAAAACGGAGGCTTCATGCTGGATATTAAAATCACTCATGTTAACTATAGTCATAAACGGCTATTGGGCGCGTTCGACCTATCCCTTGAAGCCGGCGAATTTGTTGCTGTGATTGGTGAAAATGGCGCAGGTAAATCCACTCTACTCAATACGTTGGCAGGCGAACTCGATTACCACGGCAGTATTCAGCTCAACGGCCGCGAACTCACAAGCTGGATACCGGCCCAACTCGCACCCGTTCGCGCGGTGATGGAGCAAAAACTCAGTGCGCCGTTTGGCCTCACAGTAGCGGAGCTGGTCGGTATGGGGCGATTTTGGTCTCATGAGCCTGATTATGCAGCACACCAACGCGCACTGAACTGGCTCGAACGACTGGATGCCGCAAAGTTTGCCGAGCGCACCATGGATACCTTGTCTGGCGGTGAACAGCAACGAGCACATATCGCGCGTTGCTTGTGTCAGCTCGATGTCACGGTGCCCGGCGAGCAAATGCTGCTGCTCGATGAACCGACTTCTGCGCTTGATGTGTATCACCAACATTCTGTGCTCGCAGAACTGCGTCGTTTTACTCAGCAAGGTAATTTAGTTGTCGCAGTGATGCACGATCTGAACTTAGCTTCGCTCTATGCGGACAATATTTTGCTGCTCGCCGACGGCGAACTTAAGCATTTTGCCAAACCCGAGGCGGTGTTTCGTACCGAAATACTTGAACAAACTTATCGCAGTCCGGTCTACATCAGTGAGCACCCGAGTATTCGCAAACCCATGATTTTTACCGAACCCAGACACCTATAACAACGAACTTTAAGAGGTTAAAAATGAACGAACGTCAACAAGCCGCGCAGCAAGCACGTGCGCTTGCACAACGCAATAGCACCGCTGTGTTGTCGACTTTATCAAAGAAACTCGGTGGCATGCCGTTTGGTTCAGTATCGCCGGTGATGCTGACCGATGAGGGGCATATCGTGTTTTATGTCTCTGACATTGCCCAACATGCGCGCAACCTTAGTCAAGACAATCGTTTGAGCGTCACACTTTACGACAGCACCGATAAAGGTGATCAAAATACCCAAGGGCGACTCACGCTCAGTGGTCATGCCCAAGTGATTGACAACAATGACTTGGCCGAACGCTACTACCAACGCTTTCCAAGTGCCGAAGGCTACAAAAAAGCACATGATTTTAAATTTTGGCAGCTCAACGTAGAGCATATTCGCTTTATTGGCGGCTTTGGTGAGATATTTTGGCTGGAGCCGAACGAGTGGTTAGTATCCGCGCCCGAGTGGGATCATAAAGCGGCACTTGGCATGATCACACACATGAATGAGGATCATGCCGATGCCTGTGCACTTATCTTGCAACAACAGTTAAACCAACACGCTCATGAGAAAGACACAACGTTCGAAGCGGGCAGTGTCACTATGCGCAGTGTTTACCCAGACGGCTTTCACCTCAGCTACGATGAGCGCTCCTTTTTCATACCGTTTGAAGCGATTGCGACTAATGGCCAACAAGTGCGCCAGCAACTCGTTAAAATGACCCATCAAGCACGCGCCGCATGATACGTAAAGCGTGCGCTGCGGCGCACGCATTGATGTTTGCGAGATCAAAGCGCCTCTTTGTGTTAGTCTTTTTAAACTTTTCCGCTTTATAGTCAAGAGTTAACACAAGGATTTGAGTCGTGGACAAACGAATAATGGGTATGCTCGGTGCGGCACTTTTGTTTGTGGGTATGTTTTTACCTGTATTCAGCATGCCAACTATCGACGATATTACGTATTTTCAAAACGGTCGGTTTGATCGCATTATCGTCCTCTCAGCCTCGGTGTTTGCCATGTACTTTGCCTTCGCCCGCAACAGCAAGGGACTTGTAGCAGCAGGTGCTATGAGCTTAGTGTTTGCAGGCTACAGTTTTATCGATATGTACCTGCAAGTACGCGATATGAAAGCAAGCATTAAAACCGAATCGGTTAACTACGAGTTCGAGGGCTCAATTGATACGATCCTTAATACCATTGAGCTGCAATGGGGCTGGTATGTGATCGCAGCCGGTGTTCTGCTTATCCTTGTGGCAGGGTTTGTCAGTGATAAAGCAAAACACAGCAAAAAGCGAGCATAACGCCTAAGTGAGTATCCGTAGTATTCGCTTGTGCGGCGTCCTTTTAATAATAGTTACGCGTCGTTAATCTGTCACCGCATTGTCACACTGGCTCGCTAATCTGCTATCACGCAGAAAAAAGGGAGCGTTTGCAATGCTTGATATCAACCGTCGACATTTTTTGAAAGTAGTCGCCTCGGCAGGAGCCGCCGTAACCGTATCCACCGCTTTAGGTGGCTGTTCATCGCTGGTGCGTGCCGATAACGCGGACACCGTTGACTTCACTCACGGTGTGGCGAGTGGTGACCCGACTACAAACGCGCTGATGCTATGGACCCGTGCAGTACCTAAAAATAACGCTAAGCCCGTTATTACCCTAGGTTGGGAAGTGGCGCGTGATCCGAGTTTTAGCGACATTATTCGCAGTGGTACCGTAAAAACCTCTGCTCGCCGCGACTATACCGTTAAAGTGGATGTGCAACAGTTACCCGCTGGCATGTCGCTTTATTATCGCTTTGTTGGGCATGACCAATACTCACCCATCGGCGAAGGTGCCACGTTACCTCAACAAGGCATTGACGCTATTCGTTTAGGGGTATTTTCTTGTTCGAACTATCCGGCAGGTTTCTTTAACCCCTACCATCACGCAAGCCAAGATGACACTATCGATTTTGTATTGCATTTAGGCGACTACATCTATGAATACGGCGCCGGAGGTTATGGCTACGACGATGCCGAACGCATTGGTCGCACCTTCCCGGATAACAACAACAAAGAGATCGTCTCGCTTGATGATTATCGCCGACGTTACGCGCTGTACCGAACAGACGAAGGATTAAAGGCGTTGCATGCCACCAAATCCTTTATTGTGGTGTGGGATGATCACGAGATCGCCAACGATACATACAAAGACGGTGCACAAAATCATCAACCCGACACTGAAGGTGATTTTTACCAACGCCGTGCCGCAGCTATTCAAGCCTACTATGAGTGGATGCCGATTCGCCCGCCACAAGGTGATGCTAGCCTACAAATTTACCGTTCGTTTGAGCTAGGTGATCTCGCCAACCTGATCATGCTAGACACCCGCATTATTGGTCGTGACAAACAATTAGCGTACGCCGACTTTACCGACGTAAGCACCGGCAAATTTGATAGCCAAGGTTTTCAGGCGGCCATGCAAAGCGACCGCAGTATCTTAGGTAAAAAACAACTGCAATGGTTGGTCAATCAGTTGGCTCAATCAAATGCGCACTGGCAGATCCTCGGGCAGCAACTGTTGATGGCACGCATGAACTTCCCCGCTGCCATTATTGGCTCTAAAGATCGCTCCACCATCGCCAATAAACTACTCAATGCCGCCCAGCTCAAGCAAGCGCGTGCCAACGGCCACCTACTCACTGAGCAACAGCAACGCTACATTGATACCGTCACGCCATATAACCTCGATGCATGGGATGGCTATGCAATGGAGCGTGAAGTTTTGTTTCAGCAGGTAAAACAAATGGGCAAAAAGATCGTCGTCTTAGCCGGCGATACGCATAATGCCTGGCACAACCATCTCACCACGCATACGGGTGAGCAGGTCGGTGTGGAGTTTGGTACCAGTTCAGTGTCATCGCCCGGAATGGAAACCTATCTCGGCCTTGATGATGCCACCGCAAAAAAACTAGCGCAGGCATTACCGACTGTTATCAAAGATCTGCAATACACCAACTTGCACGAACGTGGTTACATGGTCACCCAGATCAGTAAAGATGCCATTGATAACGAGTGGCGATTCGTTGATACCATCAAATCAAAAGATTATCAGCTGAGTGGGACACACCGAGCACAATTCCGCGGTTAGTCACACAGCTCAAAAAAAGCCGGTACGCGCCTCCATACACGCACCGGCTTTTTTGTTTGTCATGCTTACCATTCGAAACGCTGACGAAACTCGAGGTAAACTAAGCGGCTGGGTCCGGCAATAAACGTCGGGTTACCAAAGCTTCCGCCCGTGTTGCCAGCATCAACAAGGTAGTCCTTATCGAGTAAATTACTACCCTTCAACACTAAGCTCCAGCCCGCCTGCTCGTCATACAAACCGACGCTGCCATTTAACAACGTGACGGCGTCTTCCTTAATTGGAATACCAGCAATCGGCGCGTTCGCGGGCTCAAAGAAAATCTCAGAGCGGTAAGTCGCAACTAAAGAGCTACGCAACATCAAACCATCGCTGACCATCATATCGCTCATCAGACCTAAGCTGGATGTCCACTCAGGTTGTAATCTAAATCGGTTGCCCGCCAACTGTCCGTTATTCGCATCATCGTCAATCTGAGCGTCCAAATAGGCAACATGACCAAAGATCTCTAACTGATTAGAGAGGTACGCGGTAAATTCAGTTTCAACACCCCAGTTAGTCGCATCACCTGCATTATCGGTATAAAAGTTACCGGCATCATCTTGCAACGTCACCTGAAAATCTGAGTAGTCCTGATAAAAGATCGAGGCGCTGTAGTTAACTGCATCGGCCCAATTACCTTTGATACCCGTCTCGTAGTTCCAAATCGTCTCAGCGGGGATCTCGGATGAAGCGGCAACCACCTCACCCTGCTCGTTAAGTGTTGAACTTACATCCACGACAAACGAACGTTGGCCTTTAGATAGGGTCGCGAACCAATTGGTATCCTCATTGATCGCGTACAACACATTGAATCGCGGGAGCAATGCACTGTCATCACCGGAGTCACTCAGTACCGCGCCTCCTGTAGAAACCGTCGGTAGCATGGGTTGCGTAGGCTGTCCCAATAAAGTCAGTAATTGGCTATTAGGCATGATGGCCGCAAAGCCGCTTTCGCGTGACTCGTCAATATATCGCAGACCACCGGAAACAGTGAGTTCGTCGCTGATATCATAAGTTATATCAAAGAAAGCCGACCAAGAACGATTATCACCCATATTGGTGTAGCTGCCTTGGTACGCAATTTCATTGAGTGCTCCACCCGTTAATACAGGCGTAAGCAAATTGACGCTGCCGTCTTCGTTAATACACGGCAATCCAGTACCTAACGCACCCACACAGTTAAAGTAGATTGATTCCTCGGTGCTAAATGGCACACGTTGAGAGCCTTCTTCGCTGAAATAGTTAGCGCCCCAAAGAATAAACGCGTTATCCAATGTATGGCTAAAGCGTAATTCTTGGCTCCACTGCTCGCCTTGCGCATCTTCAGCAAACTCCAAGAACCACGCCTGGGTGCCATCCGCATCAAAAATCTCTAACGAATCAAATTCACGATAACCGGTGACCGATGTCAAAGTGGTGGTATCATTTAGACGCCAGTCAACCGTTAAGTTGAAGTCATCAATGGTGCGATCAAGACCCAACTTAGGCGCACCAAGTACTTCTTCCGAGTAGGGTGAGCCGGTCATTTCAACAAAGCTATAAGGGCTGGTATCACCACCGGTTGGTGCGTATATGCCGTTTTTAAACGCAGTCCCCGTGTCATCATTCTTTTCGTAGCTATAGATAAAGTCGGCAGTAACCGCATCGTTCGGTGTATAGCGCAACGAAAGACGCGCACCCGTACGTTCAATACCATTCATATCATCTTGCTCAGGCGCGATGTTATCAATGTAGCCATCTCGCTCACGATAACTGAATGCTAAGCGCCCTTTCAGATCATCGCCCGCCAAGTTAATAAAACCGTCCGCACGACGCTGCGACAAGTTGCCCGCTCCCAATGCCAACTCGGCATTATCAAAATCATCTGGCTTGCGAGTAATCACGCTAATAGCACCCACTGCTGCTGCAGTACCAAATAGAGTCGCCTGAGGCCCTTTAACCACTTCTACACGCTCAATATCAAACAGCTCAAAATAAGAGCCACGTGAACGCGACACATCGACACCGTTGTAGTAAATCGAAACACGCGGAGAAATTTGTGACGAGCCGCTATCGGACGTAATCCCACGGATCACAAAGCCCGGATTATTAGGACTTTGCTCCTGAATCACCAGGCCCGGCGTCAGATCCGAAATCATATCCAACTCGCTCAATCCAAGCTCTTCTAAACGCTTGCCATCAAACGCTGAAATGCTCGCAGGCACATCCACTATCGATTGCGTGCGTTTTTGCGCAGTCACTTCAATCCGTTCTAGTTTATCTTGGGCATTGTCTTGTTGTTCGTCTTGGGCATAACTCAGCGCCGGCAACGAAGCCAAAACGGGTAACGCCAAAACCAATGCGCGCGTAATCACGTTGCGTGTAAAAGTGTATTTCATATCCAATCATCCGTTTGAAAAGTCGCAAAAAAGATAGGTGGCTTTAATGACAATTCAGGTGCGGATAAATGACAGAATGCTGAAATTATTGTGTCAATTATGCCTAACACAAAGGCATATATCTGAGGGGAACAGCAGATTAGAAGTTGGGGCTTAACGCCCCTGTTGCTGCTTATTAAACACCCTGCCGGAATGAATTAAACTGGTTAGTTTGATGAACGGCTTAATGATCAACTGAGCGCTGCCTACGATAAACAACCACGTCCCACTATCCACTAACGACTCGTTTAAAAAGAAGAAGCTACCGATTAAAAACCAGACTGCGATGAGCAAGTCGTTTAGCGCGCCTAATGCTTCATACCGGCGTTGAATAACGATATGCCGCTTTCCTAAGTCGAGATCTAACTCCGTGTTTTGGGTCATGGTATTCCTGTATGTCGTTGGAATTACATTTAAGCGTTTGGTTAATATCCCACGGGCGTCGCTGTTGTCGCAAGTGCTTGGGTTTTTCGAATTATTGATAAGTGTGGTTTGGTCTGATTTGTGCCAAGAGCAGCCGTCCATACGCTAGCATCTAAGCGGCAGAAATGTGCGTACAACTGACCTTCATTACTCTTTATCTGAATGAATAGATCTTATTCTTAAAAAAGGTAATGTTACAATCAAGTCATAAGTAATGATCATCTATGTCCCTCAATAGGTAAGTATGTATGAAGTTAGATATCCGATCGGGAACGATAGAGGAAGTTTTAAAGGTTAATGTTCAAATCCCTGAGTTCGATGGAAGGACAACAGCCAGTAAAATAAGTACAAAATTAACAGGAAAAGCGCACTTAATTCTGGTCGCTAGCCACGCTGAAAAGCCAATAGCATACAAAATAGGTTATGAGATTTCGGATACGAACGAATATGCTGACCAGCCCGAATTAAACTAAATAGCTCGTTATGCATTTGCATCCATAATTCTTTGCCAGCTTTAGTCTCCTCAATAAACATTGGCTCAGGATGAATCTGCGTCGAGGTATAAAGTGTCACACGCAGATCAGCAGGTAACGGTATCAAGTTTTCATCAGTGCTATCGAGTTCTTGCATGAGCACCTTATAGTGCGGCAATAGATGTGAGGGCATGTATTTTGCCATCACCTTGTCATCGCGCGCGACGCGCTCAGAATCCAGTTTTCGATAACGCACGCGTTGAACTTTAACTGTTGGTTCAATAAGCACCACGCCAAGTACCTGCGAGCTAGCCTCGCGCATAGCTTCGGTCACAATTAAACCTCCATAGGAGTGCCCTACCACAATAACTTGACGCTGTTCACTCTCACGGTGAATCTTTTTGATTAATGAACTAACGTCTTGCTGAATAGTTGTCGGCTGAGTGTTTGCAGACGTCAGGCTGAGGCGAGTTGGATTGATGATTTTGATATTGTCCGGTAGCTGCTCGATGACTGGGTTCCAAACTTCTCCGTCGATACCGAACCCAGATTCAAAAATAACAGTTACTTCTTCTGCCGCAAACGCGTAAGTCGGGATTAGTAAAAACAAACAATAAATAATTTTATGTAGACGCATGAGTCGCTCCTTTATGTAATTTCAAATGAAATTATCAGAGCAAAGGTGAAATGTAAGCGTCGCACAAACCACGCCTAGTCACCAATTTGCAGATAGCCTAATTTAT
>NZ_CAXGLS010000006.1:0-88307 GCF_964010655.1 uncultured Idiomarina sp. | reverse complement strand
TAATGGTTGGGAAATGCTTAACCAAAGATTCAAGCTCTTCGTGATACAGCAGATAAGACGGACGTTCGCCAACATTGGGATAATCTAAATCCTTGCGGACGCTGATTGGATCGGTTTCGTGCCATTCGCCATTTTCCCAGAACTTACCTTTTTGCGTGATTTCACGAATATTGATTTCTGGATTAAAGTTGGTCGCAAAGGCTTGTCCGTGGTCACCGCCATTACAATCGACGATATCGAGATAATGAATCTCGTCAAAGTAGTGTTTAGCAGCGTAGGCTGTGAATACGTTAGTCACACCCGGATCGAATCCCGCGCCTAACAGCGCCATCAGACCCTTCTCTTTGAAGCGTTCTTGATAAGCCCATTGCCAAGAATATTCGAATTTAGCTTCATCTTTTGGTTCATAGTTAGCAGTGTCGAGGTAGTGCACGCCGGTTTCCAAACACGCGTCCATGATTGGTAAGTCTTGGTATGGCAGGGCTACGTTGATCACTAGTTTAGGCTGCACTTGGCGAATCAGATCCGCGACTTTAGCAGAATCGTCAGCGTCGACCTGATACACACCTACTACGCGATCGGCGCCGGCTTGTTCCTGCAAGGCTTCACACTTAGAAAGGGTACGGCTTGCCAAATGAATTTCTGAGAACACTTCTGGCAGCTTGGCACATTTTTGTACAACTACGCCGGCAACACCGCCCGCGCCAATGATTAAAACCTTAGACATTCGCTCTATCCTCTATCGTAAATGCAGTATCATTTCTTGCTGCGAAAGATAGCATAAAATTATCAGTGCTTCATTCGCTATCTTTGCCTTGTGTAACTGTCATGTTGAGCTTATTTGCCGCAAATGTCCAAAGCTTGCTGACGTGTTCGATGGTCATCCATGTTGGTCGATCATTTAAGTGACCAGCAGAAGGCTGTGTAAGCAGCAGTATCGGTTTGTCGCAGTTTTGCGCGCGTTGCAAAGCTGCAGCAAGCTTATAGCTGTGCCAGGGCGCCACGCGAGTATTATTTTGGGATGTGCTGACAATAGTCGCCGGATAACAGCTTGTTTTATCGATATTGTGCAGTGGCGAATAGTTATAGAGCGTATTGAATTGCGACGCATCGCTACTCAGTCCATATTCGGTGAACCAGGCTTTGGCGTTGGCGGTTTGATAGCGCAGCATGTCAAATAACCCATTATCAAGTAGCGCGACGTTAAATAGCTTGGGCGACTCGACCATTACTGCAGCACCAAGCATTGCACCATTACTGCGTCCGTAAAACGCCAACTGAGTGTGTGTGGTGTATTGGTGTTTGATCAGGTACTGAGCGGCGCCTTCAATATCGTCAATCACCTGTAGCTTACCCGCTAATCGGCCTGCATCATGCCATTGTTCGCCGAACTCGCCACCACCGCGGACATTGGCAATTGCGACTTGGCCACCGAGTTCCAACCACGTCAACCAAGCAGGGTTGTATGTAGGAAGCATCGAGATACCAAAACCACCATAAGCGATGAGCAGCGTAGGACGTGCTGTTGGCTCGGATTTAACATCTTTACCAACGATAAACATTGGGATCGGCTGGCCATCAGTGGAGGTGTACGTAATTTGTTTTGCTTGGTAGTTGTCGACCCCTGCCGGCTGTTTGAACGAACGCCAAAGTGTCGTGCGTTGCTGTGCTGCTTGGTAGCGATAGATGCTGCCAGGTTGAGTGAACTGTTCAAATTTAAAGAAAGCCTCGCGTCCGACTTTATCTGCTGTGAGCTCCGAAATATGGCCCTGCCCAGGTAGCGCTAACTCCCTTAATACATGCCCTTTTGAATTCAAAATAACTAAGCGTGACTGAGCTTTATCTAAATAATGAGCAATGATCTGGTCATCAATCACAACGGCGTCAGCTAACGTTTGCTGTTGTTCCTCTACCACGATTTTCTGAGATTGCCGCGGTTGCTGGATATCTAATGCAGCGAGTAACCCTCGACCTTGCTTACCCCGCAGTTTAAATATAAGTGATTGTCCGCTGCGGCCGATAAACGTGGCAAATTCATTATCAGGAAAGTTTATGGCAATCAGTTCGTTGGGCTGCTTTACATCAGCCAGTAAGTACCAACGATTTTTGTCAAAGCCAGACGTCTCTTTGATCAATAATGCAGAGGTATCGGGTAACGTATAGATATAGCTGTCATTTTTTATCCCGGTTGCAATCCGTTTGTCTTGTGTTTGTGCCGAACCTAGCTTATGGAAGTATGTTTGAACCGGTGCCTGGCCATCATAACCGCCATCACTGGTTTTCGGATAGCGGCTGTAGTAGAACCCCTTCGAGTCCTTGGTCCAGGCGAGCTGAGTAAATTTCACACCACTGATGACTGGTTGTGTGGGCGGGTTTGGCTCGGCAACTGGCGTGATGTACCAATCAACCCAGTCGCTGCCTTGTTCGCTCAACGAGTAAGCGATAGTCTTGCCATCAGGCGATACACTATAGTCGTGAATCGAGGTCGTGCCAGAGGGATCAAGTTGGTTTGGATCGATCACGATATGTGGTGCGCCCGAGTCTGATTGACGCACGTAGAGTACCGACTGATCTTGCAAGCCATCGTTTTGCAGATAGAACCAATGTCCAGCGACTTCGGTAGGCGCACTGGTACGTTCGTAATTTGATAACTCGGTCAGCCGTTGTCGAATAAACTCAGCGCTGCTTAACTGACCTAAGCGTTGTTCTGTATAACGGTCCTCTGCAGCCAGCCACTTTACTACTTCCGAGTGCTGTTCGTCTTCTAGGATGCGAAAGTCGTCAGTGACTTCTTCGCCGTGATAGTTATCGGTCACGGATTGTGAGGCAAGCGGGGGATAGCCATAGGGATTCTCAGGCTTGGTTGCTGGTTTTTCGTTCTGGCTCGAGCACGCTGAGACTAAAGCGAAAATTAACAGGCTAGCAAACCGTGTGTGCTTCATAGGATATCCCTTTGGTGAAATGAACGTACTATTCTATGAACCCTGACTCAGTGACTCAATCGCTTTACAGAATTTTAGCGATATCTGAACGCATTAGTGCGCTGAGTTGTTTGAAGGAGTCTGCTTTATAAGTATGTTTGAGTGACTGCATCGCGTTTTGAGGAACGGCAAAGTCAGATGGAGTAAATGTGAGCGCATCATGCTTGCTGACTAACGCGCAGGCAAATAGCACACTGTCTAGCGGCAAATTGGCTTCTTTAAAGGCGCTGAGTAAAGCGTTTGTGGTAGCGTCGAGTGTGTTTGATGGAATCTGGCCGTTAAACCACCAACGTTGTTGCGCTGCTCCCCATTCACAAAGAGGCGTACACAGCGCTTCGGCGTCTGGCGTTATTGGAGAGACCCAAAGCGAAGCATAGCGAGCGCTGACGCGATCTTGCTTACTACTGAGTCGGACCAGGTGGTAGCCGTTGGCACGCCAAAACTGAGCTAAACCTGGCTCGTAACCAAAACTTGTACCGAGCGCATGCACGTTTTGCGTTGCTACCCAGTGTCGAACGGCATTGAGGACATTCGAGGCGATATGCTGTCGACGGTGACTTTCTTGAACGGCGATTCTACTCACTCGACACCATCGTAATGCCGCTAGACGGGGGCTTTGCAGAAAGTAGGTGAGACTTTGAGGCAATAAATTTCCAGGTGGACGTCGTTTGCCTAATTGCACTTGCAAAGCGAGGTCATCTGCCAGTGGACCTTCTAGCGCGAGCCAAGCAACCGCGATGACAGAGCCATTGTTAACGTGCAAGTAAAGGTAATGCTGCGGTTCATCGAGTAATAGTTTGAGATCATTTGGACTACTTTGGTAGTGGGCTTCGAGTAGTAACTCAAACGCTTGGTGCAGAGCATCCTCAGGTAGCTCGCTGGCATGATAAACGCCGCTATCTATTGACTGGGTTAATTGTCGTGGCGCCGCATTCAGCAGTAATGCTTGCTGTAGCCAATACTCTAAAGGGTCACCCGTTAACCAACGGATGGGGTCTTGTAATGTGTGCATCTTCACGTGAGCAAATGTCCGTTCGGCCCACTCGACAAAGTGAATAGCAAAGCCTCGGCCACACCCCTCATAACCATCTACAGTTGTCGCTAGCATCCACGCCGGATACTTTTGCACCAACTTTTGAATCGCCCATAAAGGAATACCTGCCGCTTCATCGATAATGAGTCGCTCTGTTGAGCCAGGTTGCTCAATCAGTGTGTCCCATGCAACAAAGTGAGCATGAGGTGCGTGTTTCAGTAATACTTGAGCATTAGCTTTTCTGGGCGCTGTGACAATACATTGGCTTGCGTTGTCGGCTTGAGCAAGCGCTGTCCCTAAACAACTGCTTTTACCACGACCTCGTGATGCAATAACGATATGCACAGATTCCTTGTCCTGCAACTGTTGGACAAGGTCCTGTTGGGCTGCCGTAGGTAGTGAAGGTGGTTTAGCATCGCTTGTGGCCTCAATGGGCGAACGCATTTGCCAACAATCGATGAGCCGATTTAACGCGGGAGAAGGCTGTTGTGGCGTCAGTAGAACTAGCTCGCCACCGGCCATCAAAGTGCCACACAAAGCGGCTATGGCATCAAAATTCAGTTGGTTTCGACAGTCAATGACGACCTGGTTGAACTCGTGTCCAAGGAAGTCTCTATAACGGTTGGTGGCCGCATGGGCTGCGGTATCAGAGTCAGATAAATAAAGCGAAAGGTTGTTGGGGCATGTTTCGAAAGAGGGGCTCAAAAGAGCCCCATCTGAAATGATATGTAATTGCCTAAAGCCAGTATGTTTTAGAACCACGTGATGCCAAAGAATTTGCTTAATACGGTGTTGATGAATACCACAAATAGGATAGCTGGAATAAAGGTGGTAATGGACACACGTACGTATTTAGCTAAGAAGGTATTGGGGTAATTGCTATTACCCTCAGATAACTCTTTTTCAAGGCTACTATAACGCCAGTGCCACCATACAAATAAGCAAATGAGCAAACCGTTAAGCGGTAAAATGGTGTCATAAAACACATCGTAAATGACGTCAAACACAGACTTTGTAGCGCCGCCGTAACTAACAAACTCGGTAAATGCAGGAATGAATCCAAATGAAGTGGCTGCGATAATTGTGAGTACTGTGGTCGCTGCACACATAATTGATAGTGCTTTTTTACGCGACGTGCCACGTTGTTGAATGATGGCTGCCGTCGGTACCTCGATAATAGAAACCAACGAGGTAATGGCTGCCACAAAAGCGAGCAAGAAGAAAATGGTGGCCGCGATGCTGGCGCCAACATATCCAATCGATGCTTCTAACGCGATAAAAATTTGTGGGAAGAATGAAAAGATCATGCTTACCGAAGAATCGCTGAGTGAGTTAGGGTCTGTATTTGGATTAATTGCGAATATCGCCGGTAAGGTCATGAGACCAGCGGTGAAAGCGACCGCGGTGTCTGTTATCGCGACAAGCTTACCGGAGGTTACAATATCGTCCTTACGGCTGAAATAAGAGCCATAAGTGATGAGAATGCCCATACCGAGTGACAAGCTGAAGAATGCCTGTGACAGGGCGCCACTGATTACCGAACCATCAATTTTGCTAAAGTCAGGAACTAAGTAGAACTGAATGCCGAGTGATGCGTTATCTAATGAAAGTACAAAGATAACGAGTAAAATCAGCATAATAAATAACGCTGGCATCAGGAATTTAGCCGCTTTCTCAATACCCTGGCGAACGCCGCCCATGAGAATAATGTTGACGATTAACGTCACCGCGATAAGGAAACCAACAAAGCTGTAGTCGTTGACAAATTGACCGAAGTAACTCGGGTCCGCTAGTTTATTGAGGTCACCGATAGCGGCATGGTAAAGATAACCGAAAATCCAGACAGTGATGACCATATAAAATATAGCGATCATGAAAGGAGTGAGAACAGCTAAGAAGCCTGAAAAGCTCCAAAATGGTTTGCCACTGCCCAATGCTAAATAAGAGCCGAGCGGATTTTTTTGAGCTTTTCGGCCAAGCCCCATTTCGGCAAGCATGACGGGTAGACATATAAATGCAACAAAGAGTGCATAGATTAAAAGAAACGCTCCGCCACCATTTTTAGTTGCAGCGACAGGGAATCCAACCAGGTTACCAATACCAACCGCTGAACCTGCGGCAGCTAGGATAAACCCGATCTTGGAACTGAATTGATCGCGTTGTTCGCTCATTAGTTTCCTTCTTTTTAATTGTTATTGTAGAGCTCTGTATAGCGAGCCAAAAATTTAAGCAATCCTAGCAAGGGGCAGGGCGCTCGGCAAGCATGCGCCCGCCTGTTCTGCGATTAAAGGTGTAAAGCGTAGGTTTAATAAGGAAATTTAAGAGGTTCTGCGGTTTACCAAGACTGCATTTCTATAATCCGTGAAACACACCGTTGAAATGGAAACTTAAGTAGCTCTGCTTGGTACAGGCGGTCAGGCTCATCGGCAGCATTAAGTATGAGTAAGCAATCTCGGTCGTAGCACTCATCGACTAACGCGATAAAACGGCGAGCCTCATTGTCCAAGTGACTTTCGTGTTGATGCGTTGTGTCGCGTTGGTAGCCGTCCTCGACTCCTTGTTGAGTTGAGTTTTTCGGCTTAAAAGTAAAACGTGGAACCTTATCAACGGCGATCTGCTTATAGTGCTCCGCGAGTTCCATATAGTCACGCTGGCTTCTTGGACCCGAACAGAGCTGAGCGAAGTCAAACAGAATCGTTTTTTCTGAACGACATATACAAGGTAACTCGCGGTTCATGATGGTTACTGGCTTATTATCAGATAACTGACCAAAGTGTGCGGCGACTTGCTGCTTAAAGTCTTGTGCTGACTGCTCAATAAAGTAATACGGCGCTTCACCCTGTTTTAGTCGGCGGTAATCAATACCTGAATCAAGGTCAATGATTTGGCATTGGCGCTCGAGCAACTGAATGAAAGGTTCAAAGCGGTGCCGTGCAAGGCCGCCCCGATACAGCTCCGACGGTGGCGTATTTGAGGTTGTGACGAGGGTGACACCGTGACTAAACAACGCCTGCCAGAGATTAGCTAACAGCATGGCATCACCAATATCTTCGACGATAAATTCATCAAGGCATATCACACGATAATCCTGCGCCCATGCTTCTGCGATACTCAATAAGGGGTCGGATTTACCTTGGCGCTGGTTGAGCTGGTCGTGGATATGCTTCATGAAGTGGTGATAATGCAACCTGACTTTTTCTGAAATGTTCAACTGACCGTAAAACAAATCCATCAACATCGACTTTCCGCGCCCCACCGGGCCGTAAATATACACAGAGGTTGGTTCAATTGACTGAACAAGTTGCTGGCGAAGGTGTTCAAGCCGTGCGCACACTGATGCTTGCAGCGTATCTGCTTGCAATTTTCCTGAGTGAATAAGGCTTTGATACTGTGTCTTTATCATAAAAAAGCGGCCGGTTGAGGGAACCGGCCGAACTCGTTGCTAGTGAACAGCCATTAATACATCATGCTGTAAAGAGTTCTACGCGCCTTCGATGCAAGCGGATCACCGTCAGGTAATTGATTGATAACGTCGAGTGCATATTTTTTAGCTTCAGTGCGTGCGGGATCCTTTCGCATTACTTCAAATAACAATGAAATGGCTTCTTCATCTCGGTGCGACTGGTGCAATTGTAGCGCGAGTTTGATTTTTAATTCGCTATTATCTGGCTCTTCCTCGACCTGCGCTTGTAGTGCTTTAATCTCTGGCGAGTCGGCGCTATCTTCAGCGAGTTCGATTTTGCTCATGATCCGTTGATAGTCACTATCTTGCTCGACCATTGGGATCGTCGCCGCGAGCTCCTTAGCTTGTGCTAAACGACCGTGGTCGACCGCTGCTTCTGCCAGTAGTTTGATGGCAGTCATGTTGCTATTATCAATGTCAAAAGCCTGTTTGGCTTGAGTGTAAGCTTCTGCAGCGTTGCCTTCGGCAAGCGCTTGTTGTGCATTTTGAATAAAACTATCGGCTGGGCTTGGCAAATGGGGTTCGAGCATTGTCATGATTTCAGTTTCAGATTTAACCCCCGCGAAGCTGTCAACAGGCTGACCGTCCTTAAAGAAGGCGACGGTAGGCAAACTACGAACGCCAAACTGCATGGCAAGCTCTTGTTGCTCGTCACAATTAATTTTTGCCAAGGTAATGTCGTCGGGGTATTGGCTCGCAATACGTTCTAATACCGGCATTAATTGTTTGCAAGGCTCGCACCAGTCAGCCCAAAAATCGATGATCACTAATCGCTCTTTGGAGCCTTCTAATAAAACTTGCTGAAAATTTTGTAGCGTAATGTCGACAATATTACTTTGTGCCATGAGTCAGCCTTTATTTAATTGTATCAATACATAGCAACATCGGGGCAACCCATAGAAAATTCAATGGCATCATTACTTGAGCCACGCCAGCAGCTTGTCTTTAAGTTTGGTGTAAGGAGGATAACGCAGCGCTACGTCGAACTTAAAGGAACGTTTCATGACTGCCTTTTGGTGACTGAGCGTGTCAAAACCAAATTTACCGTGATAACGACCCATGCCACTTTGGCCAACGCCTCCAAACGGAAGCGCTTCGTTCAGCATAAACATCAATGTATCGTTTGCACAGTAGCTTCCGGCACTGACTTGGTGCTTAACTTGTTCTAGGGTGCGATTATTTTTACTAAAAGCATAGCAGGCTAAAGGCTTGGGCTTTGCTATCACGTAATCAATGGCGGCTTGTATGGACGTCACTGATTTGATTGGGAGTAACGGACCAAAGATCTCTTCGTGATGAAGCGGGTGCTCGCTGTCCAGTCCATCTAAGTTGATGAGTGTGGGCGCGATATAGTTATCTTTACGCTGATAGTCTCCGCCACTGATGATGTCTGTGTCGTCGAGTAGCTTTACAAGACGTTGCCAATGGTTGGCACTAATAATCCGACCGTAATCATCGCTCTGTTGCGGGTCATTGCCGTAAAACAGTTCGATTTGCTCTTTGATTTTGCTTATCAACGTATCGCGAATGCTGTCCTGAACCAGCACATAATCCGGTGCTATACAGGTCTGACCGGCGTTAAGGTATTTGCCCCAGACCAAGCGTCGAGCGGTGACCTCAATATCACAATCTTCACTTACTATCGCCGGACTTTTACCACCGAGCTCTAGTGTTGTGGGTGTCAGGTGTTGCGCCGCGTTACGTAAAACAGCTTTAGCACCATTACTACCGCCAGTGTAGAAAATATGATCAAAAGGTTGTTGGGTGAGTTCGTTAGCAACCGAGACATCCCCGGTGACAACCTTAATCGCATGGTTGTCGATATAGTAGCCCAGCTTATTGGCGATGACCTCTGCGGTGTTTGGCGCATGTTCTGATGGCTTCAGTATTACACAATTTCCAGCAGCAATGGCGGCAATAGCTGGCGCGATAAGTAGCTGCAGTGGATAATTCCACGCCCCTAAAATAAGCACGGTACCGAGCGGCTCAGGATAGAGTTGACTTGATCCAGGCCACGCCAATAACGGCGTTTTCACACGCGTCGGTTTAACCCACTTATTGAGGTGCTTCAGTGTGTAATCGATGTGACTTAATAAATAGTTGAGCTCAGTTAATCGACTTTCGCTTGGATGTTTACCCAAGTCCTGCGTGAGGGCGCGCTCGATCGAAGACTGCTCTTTTGTGAGAAAGTTTTTAATGCCTTCTAGCTGTTGTTTACGCCAAAAAACCGGGCGTGAAAGCCCGGTTTTGTGGGTGTTACTGAGTGAATCAAATAACTCAGCTATTGATGGGGTCGTGCTCATTCAAGGCCGCCTAACGTGATGGTCTTAATTTCCAAGTACTCATCTATACCGTATTTTGACCCTTCACGTCCAATACCCGATTCTTTAATTCCGCCAAAGGGGTTATAGGCGTGGGAAATCGCACCTGTGTTGACACCGACCATGCCGTATTCAAGCCCTTCACTGACTCGGAATATGCGTGCAGTATCTTTAGCGGCAAAGTAGGAAGCAAGACCGAACGGAGTGTCGTTCGCCTGTTGAATCGCTTCTTCCTCAGTTTCAAAACTCGAAATTGCGATGACGGGACCGAAAATTTCTTCTTGCGTGATTTCCATGTCCTGAGTCACACCCGAAATCACCGTCGGAGCATAGAATAAGTCGCCCAGATCGGTCATCACTGATCCGCCTTCTTCTATCTCTGCGCCATCGGATTTAGCACTGATGACGAGACGTTGAACTTTATCGACAGCGTCTTGATCAATCAATGGTCCCAGATCGACGTCTTCTTTATCACCTGGACCCACATTAAGCGCTTTAACTTTAGAGACTACTTTCTTAATGAACTCTTCTTTCACGCTATCTTGCACCAACACACGGTTCGCTGAAATACAAGTTTGACCGCCGTTGCGGAATTTGCACGCCATCAACTGTTCGGCGGCTGCATCTAAATCGGCATCATCGAACACGATAAAGGGTGCATTGCCACCGAGTTCGAGCGAGATCTTTTTAACGTTCTCGGCACATTGCTTCATTAAGATCTTGCCGACACCCGTTGAACCAGTGAAAGACAGTTTTCTAACTTGTTTTGATGTTGCCAGAATTTCGCCCACGGTTTTTGAATCCGTGGTCGGTAAAATATTAATGACACCGTCCGGAATACCGACTTCGCTCGCAAGCTGAGCCAGTGCGAGACTTGATAAGGGTGTCAGTTGTGGTGGTTTAACAACGATGGTGCAACCAGCTGCCAACGCAGGCGCGATTTTGCGCGTGATCATTGCGTTCGGGAAGTTCCAAGGCGTGATGGCGGCGCATACGCCTACCGGTTGTTTGATCACCATGACACGCTTGCTGTTATCGGTAATGGGTAGAATATCGCCGTTGATGCGTTCCGCTTCACCGGCAAACCAATCGACAAAGCTGGCACCGTACTCGACCTCACCAACAGCTTCAGGTACAGGTTTGCCTTGCTCGGCGCTCATCAGTTCGCCCAAAGCCTGCTTGTTGTCCATGATGGCTTGATACCACTTGCGCAACAGTGCTGCGCGCTCTTGAGTGGATGTGGCACGCCATTTAGCGAGTGCCACTTCAGCGGCGTTGATGGCTCGCTTCGTGAGATCGCCATCGGCGTCGGCCACTTCTGTGATTACCTCGCCATTGGCAGGGTTTGTAACGGCGAACCGTTTTTCCGTCGGTACCCAATGCCCCTCAATGAAACAATCCTGCTTTGTGAGTGACGACATAGAGTGAGATGACATAACGCCTCCTGTTATTCGGGTTAGTATATCAATGTAGGCAAAAACTAATGGAATGGTTCAGTTTTTTAGAAAAATAAATGACTATCTCTGTGTAAATGCATAAAACGTATACAAATGAGTTGTAATTTTCCAATAACTAGGTACAATTCGCGCCTCGCAGTTATCCGTGAATATGAAACACGCAATCTGCGACCGAGTAAGGGTAAGCCTAATTTCTAGAGATGCTCAAAAGCATAATGGTGGCCGGGCGAAACCCTCGAACACACATCGTGGTTTATAACCACCTTATGACTTTGAGATTTTTATGAAAAATGATACTACCGCTGTGTCTTTCCAAGACATGGCATTGCCTTCTGTTGTCTTAAATCAACTTGAAGCGCTAGGTTTTACACAACCTACACCTATCCAACAACAAGCGATTCCTAGCTTATTAGAAGGGAATGATGTATTGGGTGAAGCGCAAACCGGCACGGGTAAAACCGCCGCGTTTTCACTGCCAGCTTTAGCTTCAATTGAAGCGAATCAACGTCAAACTCAGATGCTTGTCGTGACGCCGACCCGTGAGCTCGCGATCCAGGTCGCTGATGCCATCGAAAGCTTCTCTAAGCAAATGAAGGGTATGGAAGTCGCAACCGTTTATGGTGGCAGCGCCTTTGGGCCACAAATTCAAGCGCTAAAACGTGGCGCGTCTGTGGTTGTTGGTACGCCAGGTCGATTGATCGACTTACTCAACAAGAAAGTGTTGAAGCTTGACGGACTGCGCTTTGCTGTGTTGGATGAAGCCGATGAAATGCTAAACATGGGCTTTATTGAAGACATCGAAACTATTTTACAGTCGGTGCCGGATACCGCACAACGTGCGTTGTTCTCGGCGACGATGCCAACCGCTATTCGTAAGTTAGCCAAAACGTACTTGACGGATCCTGTGAACATTCGTATTGCTCCCGTAGAGCAGGCGAAGGCGAACATTCGTCAGCGCGCATGGAAAGTCATGGGCATGACTAAAATGACAGCATTGACTCGTCTTTTAGAAGTGACTGAATATCAACGCGCGTTAGTGTTCGTGCGTACGCGTCAAGATACTATGGACGTGGCAGAGCTTTTACAGCGTCAAGGATTCCGTGCAGCGCCTTTGAGTGGTGATTTGAACCAAGCACAACGTGAACAAACAGTCACTCAATTGCGTAGCGGCCACATTAAAGTGCTCGTAGCAACAGACGTTGTCGCGCGTGGTCTTGATGTACCCGAAATTACTCACGTCATTAACTACGACCTACCGAGTGACACCGAGTCATACGTTCACCGTATCGGTCGTACCGGTCGTGCAGGTCGTAGCGGCGAGGCTATCTTGTTCTATCGCGGTAAAGAGCGTCACTTATTACGTCATTATGAAAAACTGACGAACGGTTCAATTGAATACTTTGACGTACCTTCAGCAGAAGAACTGAGTCGCTTCCGCCAAGAGCAATTGCAGCAAAGCCTATTGAAGCAGCTTGAGTCGGATGTTGACAGCAACATTCAGAAGCTTCTCAGTAGTTGGTTAGCTGACGGGTCGATGACCGCTGAACAGATCGCGCTTAGCCTATTGGCTCAGCGTAACCAGCAGCAGCCGTTATTCGTAAAAGAGGAGCGTCGTCCGCGTCCTGAACGCGCAGAGCGTGCTGATCGTGATAACGGACGTCCTCAGCGTGGTGAAAAGCGTGTACGCGCGACCACTAAACGTGTTCCGGATAGCGAGTTCGATACTTATAAGATTCAGGTCGGCCGTGACCACGGTGCGCGTCCAGGCGATATCGTGGGTGCCATCGCCAATGAAGCTGAGATCGATAGCCAATTCATTGGTCAGATTCAACTGTTCGCACAGCACTCGTTGGTACAACTGCCCAAAGGGATACCTGCTGAATTGAAGAAAGCGTTGCAACGCACACGCGTGCGTCAGCAGCCGATGGCACTTGAGTTATCTGATAGTCCGCTTAAGAAAATGCCGCCTCGCGCGAGTAAAGGCAACGGCGACAATCGCCGCCGCGCTCCGCGTAAAGGTCAACCTGCTGCACGTCGATTCAATTAATCGGCGTTAGCTACCCCGATGTCGGCCAGAGATTGTGTGATAATCATCTGGTCGATATCATATCCCCACTGTTTTGCTTTAGCTAATGCAAAGTCAATATCGCTTTGATCGACATTAGGTGAGCGCGCCAAAAACCAAAAATAGTCGTGTGAATCGCTCGTAACAATCGCCATTTTGTAGTCGGGTGATAACCAGCTGACATAGTATCCCCCATAAAACGGCCAGAAAAAGGTTACCTTGTAAGCGGCTGTCATGCCTTCTACCGGCTCGGCTTTGCCAATTGCGGTCTGCCATTCGTCATCCACTACATTATAACCGCGATTAGTCACCTCGATAGTGCCGTCAGCGTTGAGTCGGTACTCTGCGGTGACACCTTGCAGGTTTTCTTCAAAGCTGTGCGGCATACGGATAATTTCATACCATTTGCCCAAATATTTTTCCGCTGAGAACTGTTTTACTGTCGGCGCCACGGGCGTCGGGTCAGATTTGCAGCCGGTTAGGGCGAACAACACAAATAAAGATAAGAGACCGAGTAACGACTTGTTTAAATAACTCATGATTATAAATCATCCATGTTGTTTAAATAATATTCTGCTTGCTTGGCAAGCGCTTTTTGTTCTTCTTGCGTTTTTTTGTTCCACACCGAATACATCATCGCCATGCGTTGATTATTACTAAAGTGTGATTCATGTCGAGCCAAGAATTGCCAATAAAGCGAATTAAACGGACATGACCCCTCGCCAGTTTTCTTATCCGGATTATAGCGACACTGAGAACAATGGTGACTCATTTTCTTTATATAATTTGCGCTTGAAATATAGGGTTTGGTGGCTAGCACACCATTGTCAGCATATTGACTCATACCACGGGTATTGGGGAGTTCTACCCACTCGAGTGCATCGATATAAATGCCGAGATACCATTCATCGACTTGATTGGGATCGCAGCCCGCTAATAGTGCAAAATTTCCAGTCAGCATAAGACGTTGAATGTGGTGTGCGTAAGCGTACTTTAAAGACTGTTTAATGGCTTGCGATAGACAACGCATGTGTGTCTCACCATCCCAAAAAAACTTCGGCAGATCGCGTTGATGTTCGAGCGCATTAAGATTCTTATATTCAGGCATGTGATGCCAGTAAATGGCACGGATAAATTCTCGCCAACCAATAATTTGTCGAATAAACCCTTCAACTTGATTGATACTGATGGTGTCTTCATTTTCGCGCCAATGAGCGAGAACTGCGTTCACGACTTCAATTGGATGTAACATTTTGCTGTTCATCGCAAACGATAAACGCGAATGGTACAAGCTCCATGCGTGATCGTGCACTTCAGTATCCGTTATCGCATCTTGGTAGGTGCCAAAGTGAGCTAATTGGTGTTGGCAAAAGAATGATAAAATATCCCGAGCTTGCTTGCGTGTGGTCGGCCAAATAAAGTGTTGAGGATCGATTTCTCCAAAGTAATTAATATCCTGTTGGGTCACCATTTGGTGAATATCTGTGACATCATTCGCTGGGCAGCTTGGGGCAATAACAGAGCTACTTTTTGGTAGCTTGTTACGGTTATCATGATCATAGTTCCACTGGCCACCTTCGGGTTTGTCGCCGTCCATCATGATATCGAACTGCTTTCGTACGCGACGGTAAAAGCTCTCCATCAAAAAATTATCACGATCGGGAAACCACTCAGCCAAAACAGTTCGTTGGGTAAGGAAGTGCTCACTGTCGACCCAGTCAATGTGTATATCTTCTTTCCCAGCCCAGCTACGGAGTTGATGATCAACCCGGTATTCATCGGGCAGCATGCAACTCAGCTTCGCTTTGGGGTGCTGGGCTAATATGGCCGCTAAGTTCTGCGTAAGTGACTGGGGGTTGTTTGCATCATCCAGTTTCATGTAATGAACTCGATGACCTGCTTGCTCAATGGCGCTGGCAAAATTACGCATCGCGGCAAAAAAGGCAACGATCTTTTGTATATGGTGTTTGACGTAATCAGTTTCTTGGCGCATCTCCATCATCACGTACAGCACGTTATCATGCTGCGTGCGCCACCAAGTGTGCTTCGCGTTAAGCTGGTCGCCCAATACTAAGCGAACTTCCCTTATGTCATTCATCGTACGTGTCTGCCCCCTTGAGAGGGATCTCCTCTAGGGCTTTATCGGGTTTAGCATAACTGAGTCGAAATAGTCTCGAGGCGCTGTGATAGCTATCAAGGCCAGATACCGCGACGGTCTCTAATGTGTTCAAATCAATAAAGCCATCTTCTTGGATCGCCTCCTCGTCAGTTTGAATCCATTGAATTTCGCCAATGACAAAGTCGGTACCATTGTGCGTAATATTGGTAATTTCGACGAGCTTTACACCCATTGAGAGCGGGCTTTCTTTAACGAAAGGGGCGTGAAAACCATTACAACGGTCAGGCGTTAAGCCGGTTGCTTCAAACTCCGATACCTTTCTATCGTATCGCGCTGCCGTTTGATGTGCCGCTTTAACTATCGATTGGGATACATGATTAATCGTATAAACACCTGTTTCTTCAATATTTTCCAATGTATGGCGCTCAACTGAATCGGGGCGCATGATGAAACCAATGAGGGGAGGGTTAGCGCCTAAATGAACCACTGAGCTGACGATTGCCAAGTTGTCTTCATTTTTACGGCTACTAGTACCAATTAAGTTAGCGCTTTTATAACCCGATAATGAGTTGATGAAATTAACACGATGACGGTTATCCATATTAGCCAAGTCGGCCTGAGCGATATGCTTTGTCATAAGTTGAATACTCCTCTTTTGCTTTCAGTTACGTGCTAGTCTAGGGATAGGATCTAATACCGAACTGCTTTAATTTGTGGCATTATGGGCAGATTAAATGATTAGGGAGCCGTTATGAGCGACGCACAACAAAAAGTTAATGTAATCTGCATCAAATGGGGTGACAAATACGGAAACGACTACGTCAATACATTGTACTCGATGGTCAGCCGTAACCTTAGCTTACCCTATCGGTTTGTATGCTTTACAGACGAAGCAGAAGGTATTCGTGATGAGGTCGAAGTTAAGCCGATTCCAAAAATTGGGTTTGAAGACTTCGACGAGAAGAAAGCATGGGCGAAAGCGCATGGGTGGTTGAAGTTAACGTGTTTTGCGAATCCTCTCTCTGATTTAACCGGACCCACATTGTTTCTTGATTTGGACATCGTCATTGTTGGTTCGCTCGATGACTTTTTTAAACCGGAAGGTGACTTCATGGTTATTAAAGAGTGGGACAAGTCAGATGCTACCGGTAATACCTCGGTATTCCGTTTTGAAGCGGGGGCTCACGAGGATGCGCTGGATTATTTAAAGGCCGATCCCGAGAAAGCAACGGAGTCTGTTCGCAACGAACAAGAGTACATTACACAATTTGTCGACCGCCAAAATCGTCTGAAGTATTGGCCAGAGAAGTGGTGTCGAAGCTTCAAACGTCATTGTATTCGACCGTTCCCGTTGAGCTTTTTCCAACAGCCGCGGATCCCCGAAGATGCGCGCGTTATTATTTTCCACGGTAAGCCACATCCCGATGATGCGTTAGCGGGTCGTAGCGGTAAGTGGTATCGTAAAGTGCTACCAACCCGTTGGATAGCTGAATACTGGCAATAAGCATGTTACGTTGGCTCTACAGCGGTGTGATGACAGGTGTCGCACCGCTGGCGCTTGCTTGGTTTTATTACAGAGGCCGAAAAGATGCTGGTTATCGAGCGCATCTTTGGGAGCGACTGGGTCGCTTAGAGGTTACTGACACTGAGCAAAACGGATTACTCATCCATACCGTATCGGTGGGTGAGACCATCGCTGCGCGTCAGTTGATTCAACAAGCTATTGAAGAGTTTCCGCATAGCCCCATCACGATTAGTTGCATGACGCCTACTGCACGTCGTCTCATCGAGCAAAGCTTTGGTGATAGGGTGTCTGTGTGTTACTTGCCTATCGATCACCCTTGTGCAGTGCGAAGCTTCCTGTCGAAGCTCAGACCGCGCGCGATTTGGGTGATGGAAACTGAGCTTTGGCCTAATTTGTTGTATCACGCCGGCCAACGTCATATTCCTGTGAGTCTCCTCAACGCCCGTCTATCAAAACGTTCAGCACGCGGTTACGCCCGAGTCGGGAAACTCATGCGTGAAAGCTGGCACAGCCTAGCTTATGTTGGCGCACAGTCGCGTGCCACAGCAAAGCGTATGTTATGTTTGGGGGTAAGAGATACGAGGCTCTATATTGATGGTAACTTGAAATATGATGTTTCCGTGCCCACATCAGAAAAAGTAGCCGCAGAGGAATTACTGAAATTGCGCGGAGAACACTTAGTTTGGCTGGCTGCAAGTACGCACCCAGGCGAGGAACAAGCGGTACTGAGCGCGCATCAAAAACTGTTAGAAACGTATCCAGCGATGCTGCTGATTTGGGCACCACGTCATCCTGAGCGGTTTGATGAAGTTGCAGCGCAACTTCAGAGTTCTGAACTCGTTTGGATGCGCCGTAGTGAGTTGAGTGATCAAGGTGTCCCATCGGACTGTAATGTGTTGCTAGCCGACTCAATTGGCGAGATGTTGAAGTGGTGCAGTATTGCTCAAGTGACTTTTGTCGGTGGAAGCTTAATTGAGCGCGGCGGACATAATCCGCTTGAAGCCGTAGCGGCAGGTTCAGCTGTCGTTAGCGGAAGAAAGATATTTAATTTTGCCGAGGTGTATCGGCTGTTAGACGAGCAGCGGGCTGTGCATTGGGTTAAGGACTTAGATCTTGCCACACCACTGCAATATTTATTTGATAATGATTCATTGAGAAAAACGAGCGTAAGTGCCGCTGAAAACGTGCTTAGCACGCATCAGGGCGCCAGTCGACGTATGCTTAAGCATGCGCAAAGATTTAGCGATATAGGACAGCAAATGATAGCGACATTTACGACAAAACGTGATGTGATTAAGTTTGATAAGGACGTGTTGCCAGAATTTGAGGATAACTTTTTTTCTGCCAAATATTGGCAGCAGAAAAAGGCCATAGCAGGCAATGCGACGGGCCGTGCAACTGTTTGGTTTATTCAACAGGGGGATCACGGCATGGTGTTGAGGCACTATTATCGCGGTGGACTTGTAGGTAAGGTCAATAAAGATAAGTTTATGCGAGAGCCGGTAGAGCGAAGCCGTGCTATCGCAGAGTTTGATTTGTTGGTAAAGCTACGCAATCAAAATTTACCTGTACCTCGGCCTATTGCTGCACGTATGCGCAAAGTGGGTGTCATGAGTTACACCGCAGATATTTTAGTTGAAGTGATTCCTGGCGCTGTGGATGTTTACCGATTGCTCCGTGAACGTCAATTGAATGTAGAGCAATGGCAGTCTTTAGGTGCTGCGATACGTCAGTTGCACGATAAGAACGTGTTCCACTCAGACTTGAATTGCCACAATATCATGCTCGATGATAATGATAAGCCTTGGATCGTTGATTTTGATAAGTGTGGATTTAGAGAGCCCGGTGAGTGGAAAAAGGAAAACTTAGACAGGTTACTGCGCTCGTTGAAGAAAGAAAAAGCTAAGTACGATACCTTTTATTGGAAAGAGAGCCGTGATTGGCCCGAGTTATTGACCGGTTACGAAAAAGGTTAGCACTTACTCTAAACGTCTAATAAAAAGGCCTGCCAAGTTTAACTTAGCAGGCCTTTTTTGTACCGTCGCAACCTAAATGATCAGTCGCGAATTTGTCCGTTACCTGTCACTACGAACTTCTCAGTTGTAAGCGCTTGTAAGCCCATTGGACCGTATGCATGCAGCTTACTGGTTGAGATACCAATCTCAGCGCCTAAGCCAAGCTGACCGCCGTCAGAGAAGCGTGAAGATGCGTTTGCCATGGTCACTGCAGAATCAACTTCGCGAATGAAACGCTTAGCTGTCTGATCGTTTTCAGTGACGATGACTTCGGTGTGTCCGCTGCCAAAACGTTTGATGTGCTCAAGTGCACCATCAAAGTCATCAACGGTACGGACAGCTATCTCAAGCGCAAGATACTCTTGGCCGAAATCATCGACTGAAATTTCATCAGCACCGTCAAAATAGCCCACCGATTTGTTGCAAGCGTGAATGGTCACGTCTTTTTCTGCTAATGCTTTGGCTGCCATCGGTAAGAACTTATCAGCGATATCTTGATGGACTAGCAGACCTTCCAGCGCATTACATACACCTGTGCGTTGGGTCTTGCCATTAAGCAAGATGGCGAGCGCTTTATCAAGGTCGGCATCTTTATCAACATAAAGATGGCACACGCCTTTGTAATGTTGAATCACTGGGATCTTACTGGTATCGCTCACGAAATGAATGAGGCCTTCGCCGCCGCGAGGAATCACCAAATCGATGTAGTCTTTCTGCTGCAGTAGCTCGGTCATGACTTCGCGATCTGGCGTTGGTACTACAGTGATCACATCTTTTGGTAAACCGCTTTGCTCTAAAGCCTCATGCAGTGCATCAGCGATAGCTTTACTACTTTCGATTGCTTCGCGACCACAACGCAAGATAACCGCATTACCTGATTTAAAGCATAGTGCGCCCGCGTCGGCTGTGACGTTAGGACGTGCTTCATAAATCATGCAAATGACGCCCAGCGGAATACGCATCTTTTCGATTTTCAAGCCGTTAGGACGTTCTTCCAACAGGTAGCTATCACCCACAGGGTCTTTTAAATCGATAATTTCTTCGATAGCCGTCGCCATACCTTCAACACGCTCTTCAGTTAAATGAAGACGATCCATCATTGCATCGCTCAGGCCTTTTTCTTTGCCTGTTTTCATGTCCGTTTCGTTCACTTTAAGAATTTCATCTTTATGTGCACGAATGGCATTCGCCATCTTCTGTAGTACGGCGTTTTTCTCTTGTTCTGACAGTGTTGCCACCGCGTGTGCCGCATCGGCTGCACGTTTGGCAATCTGTTGTGCTAAATCTTGACTCATGAGTCCTCCAAAATCATCAAATCGTCACGGTGAATCACTTCTGTAATTGGGCTGTAACCAAATTGCTCAGCAATATCTTCCGTCTGCTGACCTTTGATGTGTAATAGTTCGTGAGAACTGTATTGGCAAATACCCTTAGCGATTGCGTCTGTATCATTTGCGCTGCGGACGAGTACCGCATCGCCTCGGTCAAAGTCGCCTTGAACATCGACAATACCGGAACTTAACAGTGACGCACCGTTCTCTAATAAAGCTTTTTCTGCACCCTCATCGATTAAAATCTCGCCTTGCGCGACAAGCGTGTGACGCAACCAGTGCTTCTTGTTACTAATGGGGTCTGATTGACGTCTAAATAAAGTGCCAGGAATCTCGCCTTGCAACAGCGATTCAAAAGTCTCGCCTTTGCGGCCGTTCACAATATAGGTATCAATACCGTGTGAAGTCGCTTTTTCTGCAGCCTCGACTTTTGTTCTCATGCCGCCTGTGCCAACCGCACTGACAGAGCCGCCTGCTAGCGAGAAAATACTTTCATCGATTTGCTCAACCACAGGAATTTTCTTGGCGTCTGGGTTCACATTCGGATCGGCGTCATAAAGTCCATCGATGTCTGAGCAAATAAATAATGCATCTGCGTCAACGAGCGTTGCGACCATCGCCGCCAAGTTATCGTTGTCGCCCACTTTCATTTCATCAGTGGCAAGTGCATCATTTTCATTCACAACAGGTAAAATGTTGTGTTCTAACAATCTATTCAGTGTGTTTTTGATACTTACGTAACGTGCACGGTCACGTAAATCACTGTGCGTCATCAAGAGTTGGGCGCATGGAAAGTCAAAAAAGCGCGACCAATACGCCATCATTTCGTTCTGTCCTACAGCTGACATGGCTTTACGAACGGTGACGGGTAACTTTTGATGCTCAAATGGAATATGCTTTCTTCCAGCGGCAACACTGCCTGAAGAAACGAGTACGACCTCTTGGCCGCGTTCTCTACACTCGTTGATGAAACGAGCGATTGGCAGTAGGTACTTGGTACTCACTCCGGTTTCATCTGGCGCAATGAGCGCACTGCCTACCTTTAGGACGGCTCTTCGCCAGGATGGCGCTTTCATATAGACTCCCTTTTCATGAATTCGTTAGTAGTCTAACAGATTGGCTTTTTTTTCTCTACTCACAGAGCTTTAAAGCTTCATAAGCCAAAGCTATTGTCAATATATTAGTCAAAAATAAATCACTGTGTTAGTGAATTTGTGCATCCATTAATCACTTGGCGGGGTGTAACCCTCAACCGTGACATCCTTTCTTTCGAATAGGAATTCTTTCATACGTTCTTCAAGGAATTTTCGATCGTCTTCCGCCATCATATTTAAACGATTTTCGTTAATTAGCATAGTTTGCTTCTTCTGCCACTCGCCCCAAGCTTCTTTGGAAATGTGATTAAATATACGTTCACCTAGTTCACCAGGGTAGAGCTGAAAATCGAGTCCCTCAGCTTCCTTTTGTAAAAATTCGCAATAAACGGTTCTGCTCATTTTAGTACCTTTAGTTTCTTAAATAGTTTTACTGTAACTGCCGAATACCCCAGTTCAATATCCTCATGGAGTGGCACCCAGCATTGCTTTCTTTCATTAATGGCATCTGTAGCGTGACTGTCAACTACGATCGGATAACAATGCAGGGTGAAATGACTAAAAACGTGCTTAAATGGTGATAATTCGATCAATTGTTCGGGATGAGCTGGCGCTGAGTTCAAGAGTGCTGATTTACTCTCGTACTCTGGAAAGCTCCAAAGTGCGCCCCAAATTCCTGTTGCTGGTCGCTGCTCTAGCAAAATGGATAATGTTTGGATATCCCGTTGAATGAGCAGATAAACGGTGCGAGTCGGGTTTTCCTTTTTAGGCTTAGGCGCTGGGATAGTCGCGACCGTGTCTTCTTGATACGCGAGACAATCGCTCCTAAGAGGGCAAGCCTGACAATCCGGCTTGCTTCGCGTGCAGACCAGAGCGCCCAAATCCATCATTGCCTGATTATAATCATCATGTCGGTGAGCGGGTGTGAGCGCTTCAGAGTGTTGCCATAACGATCGTTGTACCGCTGTTTTACCGGGCCATTCTGACTCACCGAAATAGCGAGCTAGCACACGTTTTACATTGCCGTCGAGAATGGCTGCAGGCTTGCCAAAACCTAGCGATAATATTGCGCCTGCTGTAGAACGGCCGATGCCGGGTAGCGTCTCGAGTTCAGCCTGAGAGTCGGGTAACTGACCGTCATATCGCTCGACAGCGAGCTGTGCGGCTTTATGGAGGTTGCGAGCGCGTGCATAGTAGCCTAATCCCGTCCATAAACTGAGCACGGTATCTTGTTCGGCTTCGGCTAAGTCGGGAAGTGATGGAAAGCGCTCTACGAATCGCTTAAAATAGGGGATAACGGTATTGACTTGGGTTTGCTGTAGCATAATTTCTGACAACCACACCCGATAAGGCGTTTTATTAAGTTGCCATGGAAGCGTCTTGCGCCCGAACTTATCAAACCAACTTAATACATGGCTTGAAAACTGCTCATTCATTAAGGCCTCTGACTTTTATCAAGTTACGTTAGTTCTATTTAGTTTATTGTCTAAAGCTGTGTAAATAAACCGCAAACCTATCTGACAAATAAAAAAATAGCACTATAATTTTAATAATTATGAATGATCATTATGATCTACATATTTAATTTGTCGTACTCACAGTGAGACGTACGAATTTACAGATTGCATGAATAAGGAGATTGCAATGAAAAAACTAAACGCGATTGTTCTAGCCCTTTTAAGCGCTGGTGTGTCTGGGACTGCACTTGCACAACAATCTCAAGTAGAAAAAAACGATATTTATGTGGGAGCGCGTTTGGGAGTTTTTGCGCCTGACTCGGAGCGTGTCGCTGCGCAAAACAATGTTGGTGTGCCGGTAGATAATGGTTTGAGCACTTGGACCGGCGGTCTTGAGCTAGGTGTGATGTTAACCGAAGCTTGGGAAGCACGCGTTTATTATGACTACATGGAAGCAGATTTAGACCCGAGTGGCACTGCTTACGGTAAAAGTTACGGTACTGATGTGCTGTATCATTTTAATGATATGGTCTACGGTGGTTTAGGCCTAACGAGTACTGATATCGGAGATATCGCGGACAAATCGGTTCGGTTGACGGTGGGTCACCGTTCTTTCATCAATAACAATTTAGCTTGGCGCGTAGAAGGTGGTGTTCAGCAAGGGTTTGATGAAGATTACACCGAAGGTTTTGCGAACGTTGGTCTTCAGTATTTCTTCGGCGGACGCAATGCTGTAACAGAGGCGAAACCTCGTCCAGCGGCTGCGCAGCCAACTGAAACGACACCTGCACCGCAGCAGACGATGGATAGTGACAACGACGGTGTGATAGACAGCCGCGATAAGTGCGCTGATACGCCTCGTCGTTACTCAGTGGATGCAGATGGTTGCACCATGTATGAAAATGAAACTGTACGCGAACAGCTGCTCGTTGAATTTGATTTTGATTCCTCGCAAGTTCGCAAAGATGCGATGGAACCTATTGCGGAAATGGCGGAATTTATGAACGAGCATCCGCAGTTAGATCTGACAATACATGGACATACCGACAAAATCGGTGATGCAGAGTACAACCAGTGGTTGTCGCAGCGCCGTGCAGAGTCAGTCAAAAATGTACTGGTTGAAAGCTACGGCATTTCAGCAAGCCGCATTAACACAGTCGGTCATGGCGAGAGTCAGCCTAAAGTTAAAGGTGACAGCCCTGCAGATCGTCAAGAAAATCGTCGCATTGAAGCTGAACTGAAAGTCATGACACGTGTACCTGTCATTGAGAAGTAAATTGCGTTAAGTACCTTGAATAGGTGATAATAGAGAGCAGGCTCATGAAAATGAGCCTGCTTTTTTATTATGGTGACAGCAACAGTTGAGTGTAAATAAATGAGTCAGTTTAAAAGCGCTGAAGAAGCCGCAGCGGCTGGAAAATATGTACGTCGAGTTCGCAGTTTTGTAAAGCGTGAGGGGCGATTAACTAAAGGCCAAGCAGCCGCAATTGAACGTCAATGGCCACAACTTGGTCTTGCGCTAGAGCAAGGTCTGCTCAACTTTGAAACAGTGTTCAATAACAGCAACCCAGTCACTTTAGAAATAGGCTTTGGTATGGGGCACTCGTTGGTTGAAATGGCAAAGAATGCACCTGAGCAAAACTTCATCGGTATCGAAGTCCATGAACCCGGCGTCGGTGCCTGCTTGATGGCTGCAGAGTATGCTGGTGTTACTAATTTACGCCTATTCAATGACGATGCAGTTGAAGTACTTGAGCAGTGTATTGCTGACGAGAGCTTACAGCAGGTGCAAATTTTCTTTCCTGATCCATGGCATAAGAAGCGTCATCATAAACGCCGACTAATTCAACCGGAGTTTGTTGCTCACCTGTGTAAAAAGCTCAAACCCAACGGTGTGATTCACTTGGCGACCGACTGGGAAAACTACGCCGAACATATGCTTGAGGTGTTGTCCGGCGAGCCACGTTTGAGCAACCTATCGACCGCGGGTGACTTTATTCCGCGCCCAGAAGAGCGTCCTAAAACCAAGTTTGAACAACGTGGTGAAACTAAAGGCCACGGTGTCTGGGACCTTAAGTTTCAGAAAGCAAAGTAGTTAAGACGTCGTTCAGAAATCGGTGACCGAGCTGACTTAGCTGCCAATGGTCACCGTCTGATTCGACCCAGCCTTTTCTCTTGGCTTCGTCTAGTGCACGGTCACCGTGTTCGATCGGTAGTCCGGTAAAGTCAGTAAACTGTTGTTTAGATACAGGCTGAAATAGACGAAATTGGTTCATGAAGAACTCGAAGCTTCGCTCTTCGGGGTCAACATCCCACTCCCGATAACGTAACGCGCGCGTCAAATCGAGATAGCCCTGAGGATGTTTCACCTTTTCGCAACGCCGTATTTTATGTTGCTCTGGGAGGGTTATTTTACTGTGTGCTCCACAACCGATACCTAAATAGTCACCAAACTCCCAATAGTTAGTGTTGTGTAGACTTTGGTGCCCTGGTTTACAGTAAGCACTGACTTCGTATTGCTGATAACCGGCTTTCAGTAATCTCTCGTGGCCGCGTTGATAGATGGCCCATAGCGTATCGTCATCGGGCAGTTGAGGCGGTCGGCTGGCAAACATAGTGTTGGGTTCGATGGTCAGCTGATACCATGAAATATGAGGTGGATTTAGTGCAATAACACCTTCAAGATCGCTCAGTGCGTCGTGCGCCGATTGACCGGGCAAACCATGCATCAAGTCCAGGTTAAAGCTGTTCAGAGGTAACTGACTGGCGTGCTCTGCCGCGATGCGAGCTTGCAGCGGGTCATGGATACGACCGAGTGTACGTAAGTGTTCTGCATTGAGGCTTTGAATGCCGATAGAGAGTCTGTTGACACCCGCGTTGATGAAGCCCGCAAAGCGCTCTACCTCGAAAGTGCCTGGGTTGGCTTCCAACGTGATCTCGCAATCATTGGCAAGAGTCAGGCGTTTGCGCACGCCATCAAGTAACCGTTGAATCCCCTCCGCAGTAATCACGCTTGGGGTTCCTCCGCCAATAAAAATAGATTGGATAGCGCGACCTTGCACGCCGCCGAGATCGGCTGATAGGTCATCTAGCAAGCGACTTATATAAGCTTGTTCAGGAATGCTACCTTGTATTTTGTGCGAGTTAAAGTCGCAGTAGGGGCACTTCTCGACACACCATGGAATATGGATATAGAGCGATAACGGTGGAAGCGTAAGTGACATATTAGGCCTGTTCTGCTATGTGTTGCAGTAATTGGGAGAGTGCTTTACCACGGTGACTCAATTGCTGTTTAGCCGCTTTATCGAGCTGGGCTGCTGAACACTGCTGGTCAGCGATATAAAAAATTGGATCGTACCCGAAACCGTGGTCACCTTGCGGGTGCGTTAAGAGCTCGCCGTGCCATTGCCCGTGACAGATTAACGGCGTTGGATCGGCAGCATGGCGCATATAAACCAGTACGCAATGAAAGCGAGCTTGGCGTTGCTTTATGCTCGACATATCCGCAAGTACACGATCGATGTTATCTTGATCGGTCGCATGCTCGCCCGCATAACGCGCCGAGTAAACGCCTGGTGCACCGTCGAGCGCAGGAATTTCGAGGCCAGAGTCATCCGCTATGGCGGGTAATCCCGTATGTAGACAGGCATTACGCGCCTTAATGATAGCGTTTTCTACAAACGTTGTGCCGGTTTCTTCTGCTTCGGGCACGTTCCATTCACTCTGTGGTCGGACTTGCCAAGACTGAGTTGTCTGTTGGCTCGCCAACATCGCTTGTAGCTCGCTCACTTTTCCTTGGTTTCCAGTTGCGAGCACTAGGGTAAAGTCGCTTGTTATCATAGAAAAATCTCAAGTCAAATCGGTGACATCATGATACCGTTTGAACGTGCCTTTTAAAATCAATGATTCATAATAAGCGGCACGGATAAAATAAAAGAATAAAAGGAGAATGCACTTGGATGCTGCAAATACACTGATTTTAGTGTGTGGTTTTTTGTTAGTGGTGAGTATCCTTGCAGGAATAATTTCTAATCGCTTGGGTGCACCTATTCTACTCGTGTTTCTTGTCGTGGGTATGCTCGCGGGAACCGATGGTGTGCTCGGGTTAAGTTTTGATAGCCCTAATATTGCGTTTTTCATCGGCTCTATCGCATTAGTGATTATCCTATTTGATGGTGGCATGCGCACCAATCCTGAGCGCTTTAGGGTTGCACTTTGGCCCGCTATTAGTTTGGCAACTATCGGGGTGGCCTTAACCTGCACCTTGGTTGCAACGACAGCGGTATATTTATTCGATCTACCTTGGACGGCTGCCTTATTGATAGGTGCCATTTTAAGTTCTACCGACGCGGCCGCTGTATTTGGTATCTTTCAGTCGCAGGGTTTACAGATTAAAGAGCGGGTCGGTGCGACACTTGAGATAGAGTCAGGTAGCAACGACCCGATGGCGGTTATCCTCACGCTGACCATGACCAGCGCTGCCGCATCTGGCGAATTTTCAGCGTGGTATCACATGGTGGGAAATGTCGCCTGGCAGCTTGCAGGTGGCTTGGCGATGGGATGGTTAGCGGGTCGTGCATTCATTATTGCAGCCAGGAAATTACCGCTGAGTTTCTCATTTCTACCCTTATTAGCGATTGCCAGTGCCGTGATGATCTATGCACTGACTGCATTTTTGGGTGCCAGCGGTTTCTTAGCGGTGTACTTAATGGGCTTCGTTATTGGCAATTCGCGTCTACCACAACTTGTGCATATTCTGCATGTACAGGATGGGCTAGCTTGGTTAAGTCAAATTAGCATGTTTCTTATACTTGGCTTATTAGTAACACCTTCACATGTTGTTCAATACTTACCTGTCGCCGTGGGTGTTGCTTTTACGCTGATATTCGTAGCGCGTCCGATAGCAGTCTTGGTGAGTTTACTCCCATTCAGCTTTCCCTGGCGTGAGCAGGTGTTTATCAGTTGGGTCGGATTACGTGGGGCGGTGCCTATTATCTTAGCCTTGTTCCCTTGGCTAAGTGGTGTTGAGCAACAAGAGCTCTATTTCGATGTCGCATTTGTCGTGGTGCTCATCTCGCTAATCATTCAAGGCTGGACCATTGCGCCTGTTGCACGTTGGTTACAGTTAGAAGTCCCCAAACGCCCGGAACCGGCGCAGCGGATGCCATTGGCGTCTGTTTCGAGTCGCGAAGCATTAGAGGTCTGGTCTTATCCTATCGATAAAGATTCCCCCGCCTGTGATCACGCGTGGAAAGAGCTCAAGTTGACCGCTCCTGCGACTTTTGTCGGTGTTATTCGTGACGGCGACTGGCTGCAACCCGAGACACAACCTATTGTGCGTGAGGGGGATGTACTGCTAGTGACTGCAACAGTCAAAGATATTGATGAGGTGAGTCGTATCTTAGCATCCGGCGGTAAGGGCATGCAGATGAGTGATAAAGGCTTCTTCGGTGACTTTACTTTAAGGGGCGACTTGACGATTGCCGAGCTGGCGAGCGTATATCCGGCAGGCGATGTGGATGAATCTATCCTCAGCATGACTCTCAATGACCACTTTAAGGACAAGTTCCATCGTCGCGTAGTTATCGGCGATAGCTTGATTATTGGCGCGTTGACAGTGACAGTACGTAGCTTAAATAAAACGGGTGATATTGAAGCGGTGGGTGTTAAAGCAAAAGAGTGAGCAGGGGCTCACTCTTGATACATTTTTTGTTCGAATTCAAGGCGATGGCTATGACCCGCTGAATCGCGAATATCAATTTTAAAGCGCATTAACTCTTCATCACCAAATAAAAAATCGGCAATGTAATAGACGCTTGTGCCCTCATCAATTTTTTGGAACTGCAATGTCTGTACGCCACCGCGAGGGTTTATCACGTGACCTTTTAAGTCTGCAGCGACCGACTGTTGGTTAGAACGATTCAAGACCGCAATATTTACCAATCCTGACTTCTCACTTCGCTGAATATCATAGGTTGAAGCGATCTCGGGCGTTAGAAACGTCGAGTTAAACGCGTTGTAATGAACATCCCACTCGTCCAACTGCTGTTTTTGTTCAGCGAGCGAAGCACCCGTAAAGGTGCTCGCTGCCAATAGCAATGTAAAAGTTAAATAACGACTCAATTGTTGCATTGTTTGCTCCTATACGCCGATTAAGATGCGCAAGAACTGAATCGCAATAATGACAATTAACACCGATAGGTCTAAGCCTCCTAGCGGCGGAATGATACGTCGCACGGGCGCAAGAAAGGGCTCTGTCAATTGATACAACATCGCTTCCATCGGGTTATAGCCTTGGGAAAACCAGCTCAACAGTGCGCGGATAATCAGGATCCAGAATAGGGTGGTTAAAAATGCACTAACGGTAGACAGTAAGCCCTGAACAACAATTACCAAGGGGTTCACCGGGATGTCATTTAACCAAACCAGCGCACCTATTTTGAGCATGCCTAGCGCAATAGCGAGTATTAAACACGCTAAATCTATGCGGCCTTTAGATGGAATCACTTTGCGCAAGGGACCCAACAAAGGCTCGGTTGCTTTGACAACAAACTGACTGAGCGGATTATAGTAATCCGCTCGAACAGCTTGCATCCAGAGTCGCAAAATAACCACAATCGAGTAAAGTTCGATTAAGGTGGTCAGAAGAAACTGCATTGCGTTATTCATGGTCGCTCCTAAAACAGATCCGCCATTTCTTGATTACGTTTCACTGCGGCTTTCACAGCATCGGCCGAAATGTTATGCAGATCGCGTTGTTGATAGACTTCTACGCCTTTTGCGGTTGAGCCGCCCTTACTGGTTACTTGCTTGCGTAAATCTTCTAATGTTAAGTCGCTTTCTTTCGCCATTTGTGCGGCACCTAAACAGGTTTGCTGAACCATAGCGCGCGCTTTTTCTGGGTCAAAGCCGAGTTCCATTGCGCCTTTGGCTAAACTATCCATAAATTCGAAGAAGTACGCCGGGCCACTGCCCGCGACGGCGCCTAGGATATCGAGTTGATCTTCATCGGCGACCCATAGGGTATCACCCACTCCATCGAATACGTCAGTCACATAGGCTTTATCTTTGTCATCGGCGCTATCGGTCACTAAACCTGACATGCCCTGACCGACCAACGATGGCGTATTAGGCATCACGCGGATGATGGTGATGTCATCACCTAAATAAGTGCGGTATTTCGGCATACGAATACCAGCAGCGATGGTGATAATCAGTTTGTCGGCAAGGTTACTGACTTTGCTTTTAATATCAGCACAAACTTGTTCCATTAATTGCGGCTTAACTGAGAGCACGATAACGTCGGCTTGCTCAATAACCTCAATATTGTCTTGGCTAGTATTGACGCCTAAGTTGGACTTCATCGTTTCAAGTTTCTCAGGGCTCGGGTTGCTGACAAAAACATGGTCAGCTGGATAGCCACTTTTGCACATGCCACCAACGATGCTTTGTGTCATGTTACCTGCGCCAATAAATGCGATCTTACGAATATCGTTCATTATCACTCCCGTTGTCCAAAAATTGCACTTCCAATACGTACCATGTTAGCACCTGCGTGTATTGCTTGTCGCATATCACCGCTCATTCCCATAGAAAGGGTGTCAACAGATGGGTGCAGTTGTTGCAACTGTTGGTAAAGTTCACGCATGCTCGTGAAGCTATCAAGTTGCTGCTTTTCATCGGTATCTGCTTCTAAGATGGTCATGATGCCACGTAGTTTCAAGTGCGGGCACTTGCTGACAAACTTTGCGAGTGCATTAACATCACTTTTTTTTACACCGGATTTATTCGGGTCGTTATCGATATTTACCTGTAAGAGTACATTGAGCGGGGGCAAAGCACCTGAACGCTGGTCATTTAAACGACGAGCAATTTTCTCTCGATCGATACTTTGAACCCAGTCAAAGTGTTCAGCGACAAGTTTAGTTTTATTGGACTGTAGCGGACCAATAAAGTGCCAGGTTATATCCAGCGCTTGCAACTGTTGCACCTTGGCAACCCCTTCTTGAACATAATTCTCAGCAAATTCGCGTTGGCCAGCTTCGTACGCAACCCGAATAGCTTCGGCTGAATGCTTTTTACTCACAGCGAGCAGCCGCACGGACTCCCTATAGGTAGTCTGTTCGGCCATAGCGTTAATGTTTTGACGAATTTGTCCAAGACTTTTGACAATATTTTCTGCTACCTTGGTCACCATTATTCCTTGTTTATCAGATAGAGAATTCAACGATGAATGTAAGCGAACTGCTTTCCTTTAGTATGAAGCAATCGGCTTCAGATTTGCATCTTTCTGCAGGCAGTGTGCCTATGATACGAGTGGATGGTGATATTCGACCACTTAAAATGGACCCTCATTCACATCAAGAACTTCGTACCATGTTGTTCGATATTATGTCAGAAGGTCAGCAGGAAGAGTTTAACGAGCGTTTCGAATGTGACTTCTCGTTTTCTATTGAGTCTGTTGCGCGCTTCCGTGTCAACGTTTTCACTCAACGGCACGGTATCGCGGCTGCCTTCCGGGTCATCCCAAGCGAAGTTACGACCTTAGAAGAGCTCAATGCGCCAGAGATATTTAAAGACATTGTCGATGCGCCTCGCGGTTTGGTGTTGGTTACAGGACCCACGGGATCGGGTAAGTCAACAACGTTGGCGGCGATGGTTGATTACATTAACCGTTCACGTTCACAACATATTTTAACAATTGAAGATCCGATTGAGTTTGTGCATGAGAATAAACAAAGCTTAATCAGTCAACGCGAAGTGCATCGTGATACACGCAGCTTTGAAGCCGCTTTACGCTCGGCGCTGCGGGAAGACCCGGATGTCATTTTGGTCGGTGAGATGCGCGACTTGCAAACCATTCGCTTAGCCATGACTGCGGCAGAAACCGGGCATTTGGTGTTGGGTACGTTGCATACCACTTCAGCGCCTAAAACCGTTGATCGTATTATTGATGTGTTCCCTGGAGACGATAAACCCATGGTGCGCTCGATGCTCTCAGAATCATTACGGGCTGTCATTTCGCAAAGCTTATTAAAACGCGTGGGCGGAGGTCGTGTGGCGGCACATGAGATCATGCTGACAACCCCTGCGATTAAGAACTTGATTCGGGAGGATAAAGTCGCACAAATGTACTCTGTTATCCAGACGGGACAGGAGAAAGGAATGCAAACACTCGATCAGTCGTTAAAGAAATTACTCTCGCGAGGCGATATAGATAGGGAAGAGGCGCGTCGTTGCGCTGCGAACAAAGAGGATTTCTAGTGATACGACTCGGGTGCGCGGTTGTCATTTTGACCCTTTCGCTGGCTGTTCAGGCGCAGCAATCTACACGTATTGCGCTAGGTTGTTGTGTCGACCAGAGTGAGCGACAGGCGGTATGGGATGCGTTGAACCTGGCTGAACCCGAGGTGTTTGCTTTACTCGGTAATGGGGTTGCTGCAAACGCTGATGATATGGATGACTTACTTGCGGCGTACGAGGTGTTTAATCGCTACCGAGGTCCGCGGATGCTGCGCAGAAACAGCGCTTTTGTCTCGACGTGGGGAGAGGATGATTACAGTATTGATGGACACGTCGGTGCTGACAACCCGCAACGTTATGCGGTACGCAATCACTTTTTGACCTTTTGGCGTGAGCCGCTGACGTCTGAACGTATGTTCCAAGAGCATGGTATTGCTAAAAGCTTTATCATCGGGGAAGCGCCGCAGCGGGTACAGGTGATTTTATTGGACACGCGTTGGGCGCGCGAGCCGTTAAAGAAAAGAGGTTTGCTTGAGCGAGTCAGCCTTTACTTCGATGACAATAATGGTCCCCTACAAGTGGGTGACGCCAATAGACTGCTGGGTGAAGGCCAATGGCAGTGGTTAGAACAGCAACTGTCGAAAGAAGCAGAAATACGTATTTTGCTTTCTGAAATGCCATTTTTAGCACCACAGAACGGATACCCGAGCTGGGCTCTGTTTACGCAGGAGCAGAAGCGACTGTTTGCGCTGTTAAAAAACCTAAATGTGAAACATGTTGTGCTGGGGCATGGTGGTATTCATTTTGGTCAAATTGTCAAAGCGCCTCAGTTACTAGACTATCCTGTTTGGCAAGTCAGTTCGGGCACCATTAATAGAGACAATGGGACGCCGTATCAGTTTAGTCAGCGACAAGGTTTGGGCGAGCCAAGTACGCGGTTTGGTATGATCGAGATTACATGGTCAGAACAACCGACCGTGACGCTCTCATTGAGAGACGTCAACGGGCGGCCATTGACTCAAACGACAATTAATTTGCGTGACTTGCAGTAATGTTTAATTGTGGCGGTTGACGATGCTGGGTCGCTTGCTCGTAGCTGTAGGCGGCCTCGATCAATACAGGCTCTGCATTCGCCGTGGAAAAGAAGCTAATGCCAACGGGTAGTTTTGGCTGCTTGGGAAGTTCAATATACCCCATCGGTACGGTAATGTGCGGATACCCCGCAACAGCTGCCGGTGAGCTTGCGGAACCAGCGTAATGGTCACCATTCACCAAGTCGATTTTCCAACTAGGACCGGTCGTGGGCGCAACTAACAAATCCAGATCATGCTCAGTAAGCATCTTATCGATACCCTCGGGTCCAGCTAGACGCTTACTTTTCTCCAGCGCATCTAAATAGCGAGATTCATCAGCAGCGGTCATATTGTTTGCCATGATAAAGAGCTCTTGACCAAAATACGGGAGTTCTTTATCTGCCATCCGATTGTTAGCCTCAATTAAGTCCGACATGCTGCGGTACGGCAGATTAGTGGTCGCAAGGTACGCCGCCATATCGTGCTTGAATTCATATAACAAAACGGTGAATTCGGCATCGCCGTACTCACCATAAGTTGGCATTTCCACATCAACTAGCGTAGCGCCTTGTGCTTTTAGCACGTCCAATTGTTGCTCGAACTGCTGATCAAGTAATTCGTTATACCCCATTAAGTTACGAACGACTCCAATACGCTTACCTTTGAGCCCATCTTCGTTCAAATAATCGGTCAACACGGTGTCGGAGCGGAAGCTAGCGGAATCGCTCCCATCGTAGGATGCCATTGCCTGCATTAGTGTAACTGCGCCCGCCACGGTTCGTGCCATTGGACCTGCGGTATCTTGACTGTGCGAGATAGGGATGATGCCGTCACGACTAATTAAACCTAACGTTGGTTTGATGCTGACAATACCGTTTACCGCTCCGGGGCAGACGAGTGAACCATCGGTTTCAGTACCGACTGCGAAGGTGGTGAAGTCGGCAGCGACGGCCGCTCCTGAGCCTGCGCTTGAGCCACACGTGGAGCGGGTAGGATCGTATGGGTTACGCGCTAGGCCGCCAACACCACTCCATCCAGAGCTTGAACGTGTTGAACGAAAGTTAGCCCACTCACTCAAATTGGCCTTGCCTAAGATAATTGCACCTTGCTTACGAAGGTTTGTCACTAAAGTGGCGTCATCCTCGGGATAGTTTTCGGCAAATAAAACGGATCCCGCGGTATTGGCGAGTCCATCCGCTGTATCGATATTATCTTTCAGTAACACAGGAATTCCGTGAAGAGGACCGCGGACATTGCCTTGTTTACGTTCGTTATCTAACATTTTAGCTTGATTTAACGCGTCAGGGTTAAGGCTGATAACCGCACGCAATTGAGCGCCCTGTTGGTTGTTTGCTTCTATCTGACGTAAATAATGCGTTATCAGTTCCGCTGAAGAGAGCTCGCCTTGTGCTAGTGCGTCTTGAATCGTTAGATAATCGGCATGTGCGAATTGAAACGTGGCTTCACTTTGTTGGCTGCTGACCGTGGCGGGATTCGTTTCTGTCGGCAACGTTTGACATGCGGTTAACGCTAAAGCCAAGCTGAGTGATAAGGTTGTTTTGCTAAGTTTGGATAGAGCCATAATCGAGTTCATCCCTGTTATTTTTATGTTGCACTAAAATCGCACACCTTCTTAGGTAAGGCGAGAAAAAATAAGGTAGAATAGCGGAATATTGAGATTTATAGCAGGTTGTATAGGTATGAAAGTTCTGGGTATCGAAACGTCGTGTGACGAGACGGGGATCGCTATTTATGACACTGAGAACGGGCTACTGGCGCATAAATTATACTCACAAGTAAAACTGCACGCAGATTATGGTGGTGTAGTTCCGGAGTTGGCTTCTCGGGACCACGTTCGTAAAGTGTTGCCGCTTATACAGGAAGCGTTTGCCGAAGCCGAGCTATCGCGGGAAGATATTGATGCGATAGCTTACACCTGTGGCCCGGGTCTAGTCGGAGCTTTGCTTGTCGGTAGTTGTATAGGTCGAAGCCTCGCTTTCGCTTGGGATGTTCCAGCGGTGGGCGTTCACCACATGGAAGGGCACCTGCTGGCTCCGATGTTAGAAGATGCACGTCCCGAGTTTCCCTTTGTCGCGCTACTCGTTTCTGGGGGACACACGCAACTAGTTGATGTGAAAGGAATTGGACAATACGAGTTGCTTGGAGAGTCGGTCGACGATGCGGCTGGTGAAGCGTTTGATAAAACAGCCAAGTTGATGGGGCTGGATTATCCGGGAGGACCTCGACTGGCTCGACTTGCTGAAAGTGGGCGTTCTGAACGTTTTAAGTTTCCGCGTCCAATGACCGATCGTCCAGGTCTCGATTTTTCGTTTAGTGGCTTAAAAACGTTTACCGCCAATACGTTGGCGAGCAGTCCTAATGATGATCAAACGCGAGCTGATATTGCCCGCGCATTCGAGGATGCTGTCGTTGATACTCTGGCTATTAAATGTAAGCGTGCGCTCAAACAAACTGGACGCCAGCGACTCGTTGTTGCGGGCGGGGTGAGCGCTAATAAACACTTGCGCCAACAACTTGAACATTTAATGACGAAATTGAAAGGGCAGGTGTTCTATCCAAGAACAGAGTTTTGCACTGACAATGGTGCCATGATTGCGTTAGCAGGCGCCCTTCGTTTAGAGGCGGGCGAAAAAACAGGGTTGGCGATCAAAACTTTCCCGCGTTGGCCATTAACTGATCTTGCTGCGCACGGTTCTTAAAGTTATTGATCTCTACGAAATGAAGTTTCTTTACCTGATGTGAGTCGTATAATATTCGCTTGATGGCGCCACAGAATGAGCGCTGAAATCATAATTACAGGCACGGTGTATTGAGGTTTTATCCAATATGCATAAAACGGCGCAAGACACACGGTAACGAGCGCAGCAAGAGAAGAAATGCGACTCAGCTTGAAGACCAGAAGCCAGGTAGCGATCAGCAACAGCGCCATCGCCCAAGCCACAGGAAACATTGAGCCTAGGGCGGTTGCGACGGCTTTGCCGCCACGAAAATTAAAGTACAAGGGGAAGATATGACCCAGGCAAGCGGCGACAGCTATTAAGCCAAGAAAAAACGGTTCGATCCCTAAAAAATAGGAGCTCCAGACAGGGATCATCCCCTTGAGCACGTCGAACAGAAGCGTCAATATTGCGGGCAGTTTACCCCCAACTCGATAGACATTGGTCGCTCCGGGATTACCGGAACCCGATAATCTGGGGTCGGGCAGTCGCCAAAGCTTACAAATGAGCACGGCACTACTGATCGAGCCCAGTAGATAGGCAGCGAGTATCATCAGTAAAGTCAGTGCGCTCATAGGGTTCGATTCTTCCTAAGATTAGGTTAAGCTTTATAGACCTAGAATAAGCGGTTTTTAGTCGAATTACCAATGAGGAAATTTATGTCCCAACAAGGATTAGATGAAGTACTGATTGAGGGGCTAGAAGTTGACGCAACTATCGGCGTTTACGACTGGGAACAAGATATTCAACAAAAGCTGATCATTGATCTCACACTGGCATGGGATTGCCAGCGCGCAGGTCAGTCGGACAGTATCGATGATGCGCTCGATTATGCCGCAGTCAGCCAAGCCGTTGAACGTTGGATTCAAGCAAAGCCGAGAGCATTAATTGAGACCGTTGCAGAAGGTATTGCCGAGTTATTATTTAAAGATTTTGGTGTTAATGAAGTCCAGGTAAAGGTCAGTAAGCCTGGCGCTGTGCCGACGGCAAACAATGTAGCTGTAAAAATACAGCGGACCCGTGTAGACGGACCGTTCGGATAATTGCGATGGCACGTGTATTTTTAGGTGTGGGTTCGAACTCCGACCGAGAGCGCCACATCCTTAATGGGCTGATTGATATCAACGAGCACTTTAACTGGGTGCAGCGTTCCCAGGTCTATGAAAGTGAAGCGGTTGGCTTTGCAGGACATGCGTTTTATAACCTCGTAGTTGAAGTAACCACAACGCTCGATGTCGAATCGGTCCTTCAGCAGTGTAAGGCGATTGAGAAAGCGCATGGACGTACTCACGGGGGGCCTAAATTTAGTCCCCGTACGTTGGATATCGACGTACTGCTATACGATGACTTGGTTCGCGAATCAGAGCCTCAATTACCGCGTGCTGAAATTTTAGAGAATGCCTTCGTTTTATTGCCGCTAGCGGATATCGCACCGATGCGCAGACATCCGGTTAACGGCAAAACCTATCGTGCTTTGTGGCAAACTTATAACCGAACACAACAGCTAGCTCCACTCAAAGATGAGCGTTGGCTGCCGTTTTAAATTAAGCCACGTTTTATCGCTAACAAGCGCTCCTCATTCAGTACTTGGCCTACCTCAGGCCCTTTAAGGCCTCGTGCAACGATAGATGAGGCATCAATCGATCGAGCCTGAGTCAAGGCACTTACAATACAGCCATCACTGATATTAGGTCGTGCGATATGGCGGATGTGTGCCAATTGCTCGATACGCTCTGGTTGGCGCCACATATCAGCGCCATTAGCAAGCTCTAATAGTTGTGCGGGACTGAGTGGTGAGGGTTGCAATAACCACTTGCGGCTACCAAACACTGCTTGTGCTAACCGTTTATACTGATTGGGCAGACGTAGCTTTTGACTCAACAAATTAATTTCAAAAGTATCGCCTTGGCGTAACATGAGCGTTGCAAATCGTGTGTGAGTGCACTGTGTGACTTGGCTAATTTGTTGTAGGTCGCTCACTGATGAGGGCGATATCGTCAATTCAGGCATCACCTGCGACCATGCATCAATTTCGACTAATAGCTCAATAAACGCTGCTGGCGCATCGGTGGCGAGCGCCTTTTCCCATTCTCGCCATACTCGTTCTGCAACGAGTGTCTTTAACTCGCCCGAACGAGCCATGGCTTTCATCAGGTTTTTGGTTTCCTGTGCGACCGTAAAGCCCAAGGGTTTAAATCGTGCATAGAACCGTGCCACGCGAAGCACTCGCAAGGGATCTTCAACAAACGCAGGCGAAACGTGACGCAATAGCTTGCGTTCAATATCTTGCTGTCCGCCATAGGGATCGATCAGGTGTCCGTGCTCGTCTTCAGCGATGGCATTAATGGTTAAATCTCGGCGTTCTAAGTCTTGGGAAAGCGTTATCGTTGTATCTGTATTAACTTGAAACCCCGTGTATCCTTGTCCTTGCTTACGCTCAGTACGCGCCAGTGCATACTCTTCCCGTGTCTGTGGGTGTAAGAACACAGGAAAATCCTTACCCACTTGTTGATAACCTAAAGCGAGCATTTGGTCAGGGGTTGCGCCCACCACAACATAATCTTTATCACCGACAGGACAGCCCAATAACTGGTCTCGAACGGCTCCACCGACTAAATATATATCCAATTGCACCTCCATGCTTTAAGGTGATGATCGCGAATCACTAGTTTAAGCGCAAGTAACTCGTTACACTGAGGCTAAAAAAGTTTGGCATGACTATGTATCAACAGCATTTTGGATTAACCGCAGAACCATTTTCGATCGCGCCCGATCCGCACTTTCTCTATCATAGTGAACGTCACCAAGAAGCGCTCGCGCATTTAGTGCAGGGGTTGCAAGGCAGTGGTGGTTTTATTCTACTGACCGGAGAAGTCGGTACGGGAAAAACCACGGTATCGCGTGCGTTACTTGAGCAACTGCCCGAGTCGACAGAAATTGCCTTTATCCTAAACCCGATGCTTAACGAGAATGAGTTGTTGGCGACGTTATGTGATGAGTGGGGGATCCGCTATCAAAAAGGACGTGCAACACGTAAAGTACTGACCGATAAAATCAGTCAGTTTCTACTCGACGCTCATCAACAGGATCGTCAGTGTGTCGTGCTGATTGATGAAGCGCAACACTTAAAGCCCCAAGTACTCGAGCAGCTGCGGTTACTCACCAATTTAGAAACGACAAAAAATAAGTTACTACGGGTCATTTTAATCGGACAGCCTGAGCTACAAACCTTACTAAAACGGCAAGAGCTTCGACAGCTGGCGCAGCGCATTACAGCCCGTTATCACTTGTTACCATTGACCAACTACGATACCGAACGATATATCGCTTATCGCTGTCAGATGGCGGGCGCCAACCGAGCACTGTTTACTCAGCCTGCGGCGATGACGGCCCACAAACTGACGGGCGGAGTACCCAGGCTATTAAATTTACTCTGCGATCGCGCGCTCTTAGTTGCTTACGCAGATGGTCAAATGCAAGTCGACAAAGCGCATGTTAAACGCGCCTCACAAGAGCTGGGCCAATTTGACGAGCCTCAACAACGCGCTCAGACGGCGTCACGTTGGCCGTGGCTTCTACTGCCAATCGCGGCAGTAATAATAGCCGCTCTGATGCGCTGGTGGTCAGTTCCCGAGATTCAGGTGGAAGAACCGATTAGCAACTATGACTATCAAAATGCGCAATTACTGGCGACTGCGTGGCAATTGCCTCAACCGCCTCGGCAACAAGCCTTTTGTGATTGGGTAAAGAATTATCAGCTCGCTTGCTTAAAAACCAATGCGGTCAGCGTGTCGCAATTACAGCAAATAAACTACCCGGCGCTATTGTTGCGAGATACTCAAACAGGCATCGTATTGAAGTCGATGGAACCGGTTGATACCCAGGGGTGGACAGGAGAAGTCATCGGCTTATATCAGCGACCCGATATTCGATACCAAGATGGGGCTACGGAATCTGAAGCTTTGACACAATGGGTTAAGGAGCAACTGGCGCGTTATTTAAGCGATACCCAGCAGCGTTTGAATGCGCAAGCACAATTACAAGCGATTCAAAGACAAGCTGGACTACCGATCACTGGCGAGTTAAATCAAGTTACATTGGCGTGGTTAAGTGCACGCTACTTTGAATCCGGTCCGCGCTTACAGGAGGTTAACTGATGTCTTCTATCTTAAAAGCGCTAAAGCAACAGCAGTCCCCCATCGTGCGCACACAAAGCCAACTTAATAACGAGCTATTCGCAGCGCAAAAAAACTCGGCTTCAGGGACTGCCAAGTGGGCTATCGGTGCTTGTGTAGCTGCCATCGCCTGCAGTTTAGTGGTTTTGTATCTCCCTTTGGGTGAACAAGACAACGCGGTAGCGCAACAGGCCCAGCAACCAGAGGTCTATCGTTGGGGAAATGCGGCTACAGTACCTACCATCGATTGGGCGGCAGCACCTGAGCCTAAGCCGGCTGAACCCGAGCCGATAATTGTTAATCCAAGAGGACAAGCAGCTCAGCAGCCAGCAAGTCAGCAAGATGCGTTGGCTACTGAGGGCATTTCTGAGGATTTGCTGAGTCGCTTTGAACAAGCTGTTAAAGCAACGGCCGATGCTAAGCAAAATGACGTCGATAGCGTGATTCCTACTTTATCGAAACTCAATCCGTCGTTACAGCGACAGATTCGTGCGTTCACGTACGATGCACATATGTACGTTTCTGATGAGAGTCGTCGGTGGATAGAGCTTGATCAACAAAAACTAATGGTTGGCGATCAATTTCGCGACATGCAAGTTGTAAAGATCGAGCCACAACGAGTGGTTTTACGCAGACAGGGCAAGCTTTTCGCGGTCGAAGCGCTGGTTGATTGGAAAGGCGCCCAATGATTGACAATTGAGCGTGACCTTTTTACTCTTTAAACAACTGAATTAAACGCCTGTTTGAAAAAACGTCGAACGGGTTCAACTTTGTATAAAGAGAGGTAGGTCATGGCCGATTATCGTGCGCCAAGAGATGACATGGATTTTGTCCTTCATGATGTATTTAATGTCACCGCCGATTGGCAAAAAAGCGACATGCTTGCGGAGATGATGGATCAAGACACAGCGTCAGCGATTCTTGATGAAGCCGCAAAGGTCGCTGAGCAGCTCATCGCGCCGGTATCTCGTCAAGCTGATGAGGAAGGCGTGAGTTTTAATGGCGGTGAAGTCACGACACCCGCAGCTTATAAGGAAAACTTCCGCCAATTAGCTGAAGGTGGCTGGGTGGGCGTTACCGCAAACCCAGATTTTGGTGGTATGGGGCTACCGAAATCACTCTCAGCTCAGTACGAAGAAATGCTGTGTTCGGCCGATGTCGCTTTTTCCCTTTACCCTGGGCTAACCTCTGGCGCCATCATGACGCTTGATTTGCATGGTAGCGACGACATCAAACAAACTTATCTAGAGAAAATGGTGCAAGGCGAGTGGACCGGCACCATGTGCTTAACTGAACCTCATGCGGGTACTGACTTAGGGATTATAAAAACTAAAGCCGAACCACAAGGTGACGATAGCTATCTCATTTCAGGAACCAAGATTTTCATCACCGGTGGTGAACATGATTTGGTCGATAATATCGTACACCTAGTGCTGGCAAAATTGCCTGACGCACCCGCTGGCACGAAAGGTATATCGCTTTTTGTAGTGCCGAAATTTTTAGTCAACGACGATGGCTCAGTCGGTGAGCGTAATGCGGTCAGTTGTGGCTCCATTGAACATAAAATGGGAATCCATGGTTCAGCTACTTGCGTGATGAACTTTGACGGCGCACGCGGCTGGATGGTCGGTGAGCCTAACCGTGGTTTGGCTGCGATGTTTACCATGATGAACTATGAACGTCTGGGAGTAGGGATTCAGGGTCTTGGAACCGCAGAACGCTCTTATCAAAATGCGTTGGAGTATGCGAGAGAACGTATTCAGGGACGCGGTGCAAAAGCGACGCGTGATATGAGTGCAGCTGCTGATCCCTTATTGGTGCATGGCGACATCCGTCGGATGTTGTTAACCATGAAGTCACTTACCGAAGGTGGACGTGCGTTTTCAACCTGGGTTGGGCAACAATTGGACCGAGCAAAATACGGTGAGTCAGATGAAGTGAAGCAACAGGCGGACGCAATGGTGGCACTGCTAACCCCTGTTGCAAAAGCCTTTTTGACGGACACGGGTCTTGAGTCAACAATTCATGGACAACAGATTTTCGGCGGTCACGGCTATGTTCGGGAGTGGGGACAAGAGCAACTCATTCGTGACACCCGCATTGCACAAATTTATGAAGGCACCAATGGTATTCAAGCACTCGACTTACTCGGGCGCAAAGTGGTTGGTTCTAAAGGTCAGCTGCTACATCCATTTGTTGCCGAGATTAAAGCATTTGTTAATGAAGCTGCCACCGACAACTGGAATGCTCAATTTAATCAACTCAAGCAGGCCGTTGATGAACTAGAACGCGTGACCGGACAAATCATTGAGCGCACGCAAAATGATGAGAATCAAGTCAACTCCGTTGCGGTGGAGTATTTGCATTTGGTCGGTTATATTGCGTATGCATACTTATGGTTACGTATGGCATTGGTTGCAGAGACAAAACAAGGCGAACGGCCTTACTTGGCGAGCAAAATTAAGACAGCACGGTTTTATTTTGCGCGGATATTGCCACGTATTTCGTCATTGATCAGTGCCATCGAAGACGGTAGTGAGAGCTTATATTTACATGACGACGAAGACTTCTAAACAAACAATTAGCTTTTATCGCGATAGTCGCCGCCCCCAAGGTTGGGGCGGCTTTTTTTTAGCCCTATGGATGGCGATTTATATTGGTGGAAAGGTTCCGTTGTGGCTGATAGCTATTGGCGTACTGTTAACGATGACGATATTTATTATTATCGTAATTAAGTTCCGACCAAAACAGGAAGCTGCGTATTGGGACGGGCGAGAACTCGTTGAAAGGCGTTTTATCTTGCCACCCAAACACTATCTGCTAAATGAACCACCGCGGGTTGTCCGTCATGAAGCGGATATAGCCGCCGTCGAATTTAGTGACGGAGGTGGTAAACATGAAGTTTATATTATTTACGATGAAGCTCTTGAGCAGCAGCTTGAGGGAACCGACATTGTTATTAAGGATAACCGATAGCCTACAAAAAAGCGGCGCCTGAGGCGCCGCCGCTTTTGTTTGCATCGATAGACAACTCGATCGATTAGTCGTCCAGCGAGAGTAGTGTCGCATTACCACCGACAGCAGTGATGTTGTCGGAACGCGTTTTTTCAGTAATGAAACGCGTGAGGTAGTGCGGTCCACCTGCTTTCGGCCCAGTACCTGACATACCACGTCCACCGAATGGTTGAACGCCGACAATCGCACCGATTTGGTTACGGTTGATGTAAACGTTACCGACATCAACGCGGCTTGCGATGTCATACGCGAACGTTTCGTTACGGCTATGGATGCCAAATGTAAGGCCGTAACCTGTGCCGTTGATACTGTCGATTACATCATCCAACTCTTCAGTTTTGTAGCGGATGACATGAAGAATTGGACCAAAGTTTTCCTTGACTAACTGGCTGATGCTGTCGATTTCAATAGCCGTTGGCGCAACAAAAGTGCCGCCTTGAGTATAATCAGGCATCGGCGCTCGAGCGATCAGACGACCCGCTTGTTGAATATCTGAGATATGCTGTTCCAAATTAGTTTTAGCAATACCGTCAATGACTGGACCGACATCGGTTTCGTGCAACAACGGATCGCCGACTTCAAGTTCTTCCATCGCACCGCGCAGTAAGTCGAAAATACGATCCGCAATATCATCTTGGACAAACAAAACACGCAGTGCTGAGCAGCGCTGTCCGGCACTTTGGAATGCACTTGCGACAACATCAGTGACCACTTGCTCAGGTAGCGACGTTGAATCGATTAACATGGCATTCTGACCGCCTGTTTCGGCAATCAGCGGCACGATAGGCCCAGTGCGCGCTGCTAAAGCGCGGTTGATTGCCTGTGCTGTATAGGTAGAGCCTGTGAAGCAAACACCGCCGATGTCTTCCTGAGAAGTCAGGAAACTACCGACTTCGGCACCACTACCTGGCATAAAGTGCAAGACATTGCCTGGCACACCGGCTTCCAGAGCAAGTTGTACTGCACGATATGCTATAAGCCCAGTTTGCTCAGCTGGTTTAGCGATAACAGAGTTACCGGTTACCAGTGCAGCGACGACTTGGCCAACGAAAATAGCAAGAGGGAAGTTCCACGGGCTGATGCAAATAAAGGTACCGCGACCTTCGAGTTTCAGTTTGTTGTCTTCGCCTGTGGGGCCTGGCAACTGAATCTCGCCGTCCATTAATTTACGCGCTTCTTTCGCATAGTAGCGGCAGAAATCAACGGCTTCACGGACTTCATCAATACCGTCTTGCAAGCCTTTGCCCGCCTCAACGGAACACAGCGCAATTAATTCATTACGGTTAGCTTCCATTAAGTCGGCAAATTTTTCGAGGCAGGTCGCACGTTCGTCAACCGGCACCTCACGCCATGCACGATAGGCTTTATTAGCGCTTTGCAATGCTTGTTCAGCAAGCTTTTTATCGCCCCAATAAATACTACCCACTTGTTTTGTAGTCTCTTGCGGGCTAGTGATGCTTACTTGGTGGTCGGTCTCTACGGTCTTACCGTCAACAATTGGGCCACCTTGCCATTGTTTGTCGCGATACTGTTGTACCGCGGCAATGAAATCATCTGCTTGTGAGTGAATATTCATATTCAATCCTAATGAATTTTTGCGTTCCTCATACATTGCAGGAGGAAGTGGAATCTTGTCGTTAGCATAAACTTCGTGACGCATTGCTGTCTTCAGCGGATGTACAACCAATTCGTCGACGGGGGTATCAGCATCAAGTAGCTTATGAACGAATGACGAGTTAGCACCGTTCTCGAGTAAGCGGCGCACTAAGTAAGGTAATAGATCGCGATGAGGACCCACGGGCGCATATATGCGCACAACCATACCTGGCTTCTGCTTCATCAGCGTGTCGTAAAGATTATCACCCATACCATGTAGGCGTTGATACTCAATGCGGCGCTTATGCGTCTCGTTCATGTGCTCAATAGACATAATGGTCTGCGCATTATGAGTTGCAAACTGTGGATAGATGGCACCATCCGTATCATCGCTTAGTAAGTAACGTGCGCAGGCAATATAAGAAAGATCACTGTGAGCCTTGCGGGTAAACACAGGATATCCTGTGACACCATTCTCTTGACTCCATTTAATCTCATTATCCCAGTACGCACCTTTTACTAAACGTACAGGAATTTCATCGCCGCACTCGCGGGCAAGCGCAGTAATCCAGCATAAGGTGGGCAATGCGCGCTTAGAGTAGGCTTGAACCACCAAACCAAAGCGCGGCCAGCCTTTACACACACCACTCCGATACACTTTTTCGAATAACTCGAGTGATAATTCGTGGCGATCCACCTCCTCAGCATCGATGGTCACGCCAACATCAGCTTCTTTCGCAAGCTTGACGAGGTCGGTGAGCGTCGTCGCCAACTCAGTTAATACGCGTTCGTGGTTCGATGCCTCGTAACGCGGGTGCAGCGCCGATAGTTTGATAGAAATCGTGGGGCGCGGTGCATCCGGATTATTGAATTTTTCATTGGTGATGGTTTTAATCGAATTGACGTACTGTTGCTTGTAGTACTCTGCATCACTCATCGTTAATGCGGCTTCGCCGAGCATATCGTAAGCGTGGGTATAGCCTTTGTCGCGATTTTCACGACTTTCTTTTAAGGCTTCCTCAATCGTACGGCCTAAAACAAACTGTTTACCCATAATTTGCATCGCGGCATACGTTGCTTTACGAACCACGGGTTTACCTAGCTTGCGGATCATGCGGCGGAAGGTGCCTCGTGGCGTTTCCATCGCTTTTCCGGTGGGATTGATAACGCCGTTGGTAAGCGCTAACCCCCAAGTACCGGAATTAACTAACCATGAAGCACTTTGGCCCATATGCTTTTGCCAATCACCGCCTGACAATTTGTCTTGTATCAGGGCGTCTGCAGTGGCTGCATCGGGAATACGTAACAGAGCCTCGGCGAGACACATGAGGATAATACCCTCTTTGGTGTCTAAGCTGTACTCTTGCAAAAACGAATCGACCATACCGTTGTCGGCTTGCTCTCGCACTTGCTCGACTAACTTGGCGGCGCGCTCCGTCACTGTACTAACCGCGTCATCATCTGACGGCACCAGCGGCAACAACTCACGCATATATGCATCTTCATCGACGATATAATTGTCGGTTATTGCTTGCTGCAAGGACTTCAGATCCTCTGCCTGATGGCTTTTGGATAGCACCTCACTCGCTTTGAACATAGCATCTCCTGTTTGGCCAGGCCGAAGCTCGGCGTGCTTCCCCAACGATGGGAATCGGGCGCAAGTATACGATTATTTTTGCGCCGGTAAAGACTTTCCAAAGCTACGTTGCATATTTTCTCGATGGCTGTCAATAAAGCCTTGAAAACAATGTTTATTGACCCTTTGGAAACAAGTCAGTACCTTTAGCACAAAGCTTCCAGCACTGGGTACCCCAACATGTCACAAGAAATTGAGCTCAAACTATTAATTGAGCCACAACAGCGTGAGAATACACTCAATGAATGTCGAACCGTGGCTCAAGAGCACGGAGCAGAATCGTCTTATCAGGCGCTCGAATTGGCGAACGCATATTTTGATACCAGCGATCTGCGATTACGACAGTATGATATGGGTTTACGTATCAGACGTTCAGGAGATCAATTAGAGCAAACAATCAAGTTGGCAGGTCGAGTTCTTGGTGGCATGCACGAACGACCAGAATATAACCTTAATGTTGACTCGATGGAGCCGGATATCACCTTATTTGATGAGGGGATATGGCCGGATGATTTCCCTGTATACGATATCCAGCGCGATCTACAAGCGCTTTTCAAAACGGACTTCACTCGCCACAAATGGCACATTCCAAGCGGGGATGGTCAGATTGAACTTGTGCTTGATATGGGTGAGATTGTCGCGGGTGAAAAAACAGAACGAATCGTTGAGATGGAGCTAGAGCTACAAGGCGGCGACCTTGCTGATGTCTATCGTTTAGCGGAACGTCTCGTGAAAAAAGCGAACGCACGAATGGGTTCTCTCAGTAAAGCCGCGCGTGGTTACTTATTAGCAGGAAAGAGTGCGTTGGAACCCTTTGTTCAAACGCACTTTGTTGATATTAATTCGGATTATTCGCTCGCCGACGCACTTTATAAGGCGCTCGAGTACGGTTTGCGTCATTGGCAACACAACGAGGCATGTCTGGAGTATCACGCCCACGTTCGCGCTGCTCAAGGTATGGCCGACGGAATTTATCTTTGCCGCGCAGTCATTGATCAGCTGAGAAGTCTCGACATTGACTGTCGCGATCTGCCTGAACAATTAGCGGAAATCCACCAGTCGCTAAGCTGGCTAAAGCGTTTTGAAGGATTGGCTGAGCTCACGGCCGAAGATGGCGCTTATCATCGAGCGTTAAAAAAGCAATCAAGTTTGTACGAGCATTTAGAGGATACTCAACAGCAAGTGATACAATTAGCAGAATTGGTCAAGGTGGTGCGTTCTGATAGTTATCAATGTGTATTGCTCGATTTGTCTCAATTTTTAATGGAAAAGCCGACTAACGAGGCGCTTGAGCAGCCTTGTCAAAGTTGGAGTACAGAACTTTTACGCAACGACTGGAAAGACGTTCAAGCGGCGTTCGAGGAAGTTGAGGATATGTCAGAAGAGCGTTATTTAAAGTTGTTGCCGGCTTTACAACATAGCTTAATGCTAGGTACCTGCTTAGGTCAGCTGTACGATGCTCAGCAGCGTGATAACTTCCGTTCGCCGTGGCTTGACCTAGCGCGGGGGATTCGTGAAATTAACGCGCTCCACATTCTACATGAAATGGTAAAAAACAGTGATGATCTTGCCGATGAGAAATTACTGGAATGGCAAAAAGTTCAACGCGAATCCTTACTAACTGCTTTAGAGTACTCACGCAAGGCGGCATTACGTCGTGAACCTTATTGGCAGCAATAAGTGGGTGACCATGCAAAACCGATTAGACCGAGTACCGGCAAAACACTTTATTGAAGCCTCGGAGCCAGTTTGGCAGCGTATTCACGAGCAGATCCGTTTACCGCAAGGCATGCTCAATTCACTACGTCATGGTGTCGCCGTCTCCTCTTTTATTGGCGAGGTAGCTGAGCGGTATCCCGAAGCGTTAGCCGCAGCGTGGCTTGAACCGATTTCGGCAAATGAGATTCGAGCGGCTTTTTTAACTCATATTGCAGCGGTTGAGTCCGAGAATGAACTAAAAGCTGCTGTGAGGCGATTCAGGCATGCTCACATGGCAGCGAGTGCGCTATTAGAATGGCAAGGTCAACGCAGCTTAGCTGAATCACTCGCCTTTTATTCGGAACTCGCCGATACATTGATTATCGAATCATTACACTGGCTTGAACAGCGCTTTTATCAACGTTTAGGGCGTCCGCTCGATATTGATGGCGAACTGCAGCATCTTTATGTGCTCGGTATGGGCAAGCTCGGCGGTCGTGAGCTCAACTTTTCCTCTGATATCGATCTTATTTTTTATTATCCAGAGCAGGGTGAAACACAGGGCGGCTCGCGGTCGGTAGAAAACTCCGTGTTTTTTACTCGGTTAGCTCAGGCGTTAATCGCTGTTTTGGATGAAAACACGTTTGATGGTCAAGCGTTTCGTGTCGATATGCGGCTTCGGCCTTTTGGACAGTCAGGCCCGCTGGTCACGAGCTTAGCGGCTTTAGAGCATTACTATCAGGAGCAAGGGCGTGACTGGGAACGCTATGCGATGGTAAAGGCACGGCTGCTCAATCGTTTAGGCAAGAAGCAGACAAATGCATTTCAAGAACTCATCCGGCCGTTTGTCTACAGACGTTACATTGATTTCGGTGCTATTGAAGCGCTGCGCAAAATGAAGCTTCTGATTACTCAGGAGACCAGGCGACAGGGCGCACAGGGTAATATTAAGTTAGCAGCGGGTGGGATACGAGAAGTTGAGTTCATTGCCCAAGCCCATCAGTTGATCCGTGGTGGACGCGAGAAGTCGTTACAAACGCGCTCAATCTATCGTGCATACGAGGCAATGGTCAACCTCGACATCTTCCAAGGGTCAGTGGCAAAACGTCTACTGCAAGCCTATGAGTTGCTTCGTGAAGTTGAACATCGACTGCAACAATTAGCTGATGAGCAAACGCAAAAGCTACCTCACGATGAATCAGCGCAAGAGAAACTTGCTTATCTCATGGGTGAGGAAGACTTTGCTCAGCTTGAGCAACGCATTGTTCAAGCGATGGACTTTATTCACAATGAATTTAAGCAAGTGGTAGGTGAAGGATCTGAGTGCGACGAGGAAGAGCAAAGTCTACAAGTGCTATGGCAAGATATGCTCGAAGACGACGCGGCACTGGAAATTATTGCTGCAGAAGGTGAGCAAGATGTTGACGGTATCTGGCGTTTAATCAAGCAATTTCGCAGTGAAGCTCGTAAGCGAAGTTCGGGGCCGCGAGGTCGAGCCGCATTAGCGCGTTTAATGCCATTGTTATTTCGGCAGATGATAGCGCAACCTCAATCGATGACGATTCTTGAGCGTGTGCTTACTGTTATTCGCGCCATTATGAGTAGAACAGCTTACATTGAGTTGTTGGCCGAAAACCCAGGCGCCCGAGTTCAACTTTGTCGTCTGTGTGCCGCTTCACCGTGGGTTTCGCAGCAATTGGCACTGCATCCTATTCTACTCGACGAGCTGATCGATCCGCAGCACTTGTACCAACTACCTGATTTGACTGATTACCCAAGCGTACTCAATGAGTTTCTGATACGCACGCCCGAAGATGATTTAGAGTCACAAATGGATGCGTTACGGCAAGCGAAACAGGTGTTGCAGCTTAAAATTGCGGCTGCGGATATCACGGGTGGCTTAGAGCTTATGAAAGTAAGTGACCACTTGAGTTATTTGGCTCAGGCGGTGACCGCAGAAGTCGTGCATCTGGCTTGGCGACAAATGGCGCAGCGTCACGGCACACCGCCAGGACGTTCGATACAGGATACGGGCTTTGGCGTACTGGCATACGGTAAGCTAGGGGGGTTGGAGCTCGGATATGGCTCAGATCTTGATTTGGTCTTTGTGACTCACGCGCAGTACGAAGGCTACACTGATGGTGCCAAACCTATCGAAGTGCAACAATTTTACTTGCGATTGGCGCAGCGTATTCTGCACTTATTTACTACACGAACCGTGGCGGGAGTTTTATACGAGGTTGATTTACGCTTAAGACCCTCTGGTCAAGCTGGCTTATTGGTAACGCAGTTAGATTCGTTTATCCGCTACTTACGCGATGATGCATGGACTTGGGAGTTGCAGGCTTTGGTGCGTGCGCGCCCGATATACGGGACCGATGCTGTGCAAGCTGACTTACAAGATATCCGTTGCGCCATTTTGTCGCGTACGCGAGAAGCAACTAGCTTACGGGAAGATATTCTTGCGATGCGCCAAAAGATGCGGGCACATCTTTCAAGCGGGGGCACTCACTTCGATATCAAGCAAGATCCAGGCGGGATAGCGGACATCGAGTTTATTGCGCAGTATCTAGTACTCAACTATGCGCATGATTATCCACAATTGACCGAGTATTCGGACAATATTCGTATCCTAACTTGCGCCGAACAGTGTCATTTAATCGATCCTGTGGAAGCACAAGATCTTATCAACGCGTATCAAATTTTTCGCTGTGAGAGCCATGCGTTGGCATTACAGGGCGAAGATGCGTTAAGCCAACACGACTTAACCACAGAGCGTGATGCAGTTCGTCGTGTTTGGTCGCGTTTACTGAGCGAAAATGCGAGCGGCATTTAGCTGTAGTAGCTCGGCATATCCTCTTGGGGTCGTGTTTTGAAGCGTCGATGGACCCATAGGTACTGTTCAGGCGCTTTCAATACGGCTTGCTCAACCAGTTGGTTAATGAGCGTTGCGTCGGCGAGGTCATCGCCTATCGGGAAGTTGACTAACTTAGGCTCGTAGTAAACATCGTAGCCCGTGCCATCTTCACGTCGAACGCAACGACTGACAATAACGTTGCAGTTTTTGTGGTTGGCGAACAGCATGGTGCCGGTGGTTGTAGAAGCGTCAGGGACTGCGAAAAAGGGAGCGAATACGACGCGGCGACGGCCATAGTCTTGATCCGGTAAATAACCGGCTATTTCACCGTTCTTGATAGCATTGACCATGCCTTTTACATCGCGACGTTGGATCATATACTTGTTTGAACGCGCGCGCCCTTTAGTCTGTAAGTACTCCATAACGGCATTGTTGTGAGGACGATAGAGTCCAACTGCAGGCTCAACAAAGCCGTGTAAACGTGCATGAACCTCTAAACTCAAGAAGTGGAACAAGAGCATTAATACGCCTTTGCCGCCTTCTTGAGCATCTCTTAGGTTTTCTTCGCCATGGACGTGCAGCTTGCGTTTGATACGCCAATTCGGCCACCACCACGCGATACCCACTTCGAAATAGGCGATTCCCGTATTTTCTAAGTTTTTCTTAACTAATCGTTCGATCTCATCGGCCGGTTTATCGGGAAATGCCAGTGCTAAGTTACGGCGTGCAATGGCGACTCGACGCGGTAACGCCTTCATTAACAATCGGCCCAAGCCTTTACCCATGGCGATCTGTAGGCGATACGGTAACCATGAAACAGAATAAAGGAAAATAACACCGAGCCAAGTTAGCCAGAACTTAGGGTGTAAAAAATAGAGTTTAAACTTGGGTTGTTCGATCACGGACACAGTTCTTATTTTGGAACGAATAATACGTAGATTAACACAAATCAAAAACGTGCAGTGAACCGACCATTCACTGCACGTTCAGTGTTGAAGCTTAATTGAACGACTTATTCAGCCGCCGTGCTATCAACATTTTCAGAGAGGCTTTCGTTGATGGCTTGCAAATCATCAGCTTGCAATTCCCCAACCGTTTGTTCGAGGTTGATACGCTGACGAATATAGCCGTAGCGTGCCTGCGCTAGATTACGGCGTGCATCGAACAAATTACGGGTACTGTTAAGTACATCGACGATAGTCCGAGTACCCACTTCAAAGCCTGCTTCCGTTGCTTTTAGTGCACTCTCGGCTGAGGTTACTGCTTGCTGGAATGCACGGATACTCGCAATTGATGCATTGACCTCGTAGTAGGCATTGCGAACTTGACGCTCAACCGAGCGCTGAGTTTCCACCATTGATTGGCTTGCAGCAACATAGTTGTCGCGTGCCTGAGCAACTTGTGATGAGGTCCGGAAACCGCTGAAGATTGGTACAGAAACTTTTACACCAATAGAGCGCGTGTCAAGTCGAGGTAAGTCTATGGTGGTACCGTCGATCGTGGTTTCACTGTCTTGAGTACTGTAGCTTGCTGTTAAGCCAACAGTCGGGTAGTGACCGGCTTGATTAACTTCGATCTGCTGCTCGGCGATGTCAACATTCACCATGCTTTGCATGAGATTTAGATTGTTATTTTCAGCCTTTTTAACCCAACGGAGGACTTCCGCAGGCTGAGGGTCAGAAGGCGAAAAAGTATCGGTATTGAGACCGGCTAAGGATTGCGGATACTGACCTGTGATTTCGCGAATATTTTCCATCGCAATTTCAACGGCGTTACGCGCTTGAATTTCGCGAGCAACAGCGCTGTCATATTGAGCCTGCGCTTCATGAACGTCAGTAATCGCAGTCAGACCGACTGAAAACCGTTGTTTAGTCTGTTCTAGCTGGCGCTCGATTGCTCGTTTTTCAGATTGGGCAAAGGCTAAGTCGTCTTTTGCTTGCAGTGCACCAAAGTAGGCGTTTACGACGCGTAAGCGCAATGATTGTTCCGCGGCTTGATAAGCGACTTCAGCGCGATAGGCTTGTTTGTTAGCGATATCTGACTCTTTCCATGTGCTCCAGTCAAAAATGTTTTGATTTAAGCTAACGCCAGCGCTCCAGCCATTTGAATCGCGCTGGTATGTGCCTAAGCCTGGCTGGAATGATTCTGATGAAGAATCACTGATGCCAACTTCGCCCGCGATCTGTGGCCAGAATGCGGAATTAGCGATATCGACGTTCTTTTGTGCGGCATCACGCTCGGCGGCTGCCCGGAGTAAAGCTGGATCGTTCTTCACAGCTAACTGGTATACGTCACGTAAATCTTCTGCGCTGGTAGTAAAACTCGCTGTGGCTAGCGCTAAGCCAACAGTAATGGACACTAAATGTTTTTTCATTGCTAACGTTGCCCTGTGCTGATGGTATTCGACAGTGTAATCAGTGTATGAGTCGCTTTGAATATTCAATAAGTTTACATACACGTTTGAATGATTACCAGTTTAAACTTAATCTGGCTTAACTTTAAGCGAAAGAAGGTTTCAGATCACGCTTAAGTGTAACAGAATGTATGCAAATAGATGAGCTGCTTCTTTTTAGCGTTAGTTAGGAGTCATGGTGAAACAGTTTAGTAAAGATGATGTTCAAATTGAAAGTAAAGATTCACTTTATAAGGGATTTTTGTCGGTAAACCAGTACACACTCAAACATAAATTGTTTGCTGGCGGGTGGGGACCCTCGATTACGCGCGAACTGATGGAGCGCGGTGATGCCGTAGTGGTGATTCCCTATGACCCAATCACTCAGGAACTCGTGGTTCTAGAGCAGTTTCGTATGGGAGCTATGAAAAACGAATACGGTCCTTGGTTGTTAGAGTTTGTTGCTGGCATGTTTGATGGCGATGAAACGCCCGAACAAGTGGCGCATCGTGAATTATTTGAAGAGGCGGGGCTGCGCGCTAAGCAGTTAGTCAAAGCATTGAGTTATTATTCAAGCCCCGGGGGGACTGACGAGCGCTTAACTATTTATATTGCTGAAGTCGATGCCAGCCAAGCGGCTGAGCTAGCAGGAGTCGAGTCGGAACATGAGGATATCCGCGTGCACGTCAAACCCTTCGAAAGCGTGATAGAATGGTTAGAGCAAGGGCGCATTAATAATGCGGCTAGTGTGATTGGTCTACAATGGCTTCAATTACATATTAATAAGCTACCATTTGCCAAATAATTAAGGTGTAAAGCGTCGACTATGAGAGATGAGCGGTACGTTATTGATGTAGCTGAGTTACATCGTATTAATGAACGCAACTATGCCGGGTTGGTACGACTTGTACCGGACTCAGAACACCCACATGTCATTCGTGCTGGCGCGCACCTAACGTTTGAAATTACTCAGTTGAGTGAGTCAAAATACACGAGTGATGTCCGCATTGCGCAAAAGCGAGAGCATTGGTCAGCTGATTACTTACTGACACAACTCGACGTGCGTCTATATCATGATGTTCGGATGGCAGAGGTGCTCTCGAGTCAGGGGGTGAGTCGGCTGCGTGTAAACTATCAGCAGCCCAATCCAGAAATGCGACATCCTGATGAAAAACATCAAGTGAATCAGTTCCTAGCAGATTGGTTGATGCTCATTAAAACGCGTGGACAAGTGCCGATGCTACGCTTAGATAAATTTTTACCACACGACTTCAAATAGACCGATAATAGCGGTACATTGAATCCACAATAATAACCATATACACGACAATGTGTCGCGCTGGTCCAAAAATTAGATCATAACCATGACAGATTATAAATCCGATTCGATCGAGGTCTTAAACGGCCTTGAGCCGGTCCAACGTCGACCGGGTATGTATACAGACACGTCGCGCCCTAACCATCTTGGCCAAGAAGTTATCGATAACAGTGTCGACGAAGCGCTCGCAGGGCATGCTAAAACCATCACGGTGGTATTACACAAAGATCAGTCACTCGAAGTGACTGACGATGGTCGAGGCATGCCTGTTGATATTCACCCAGAGGAGAAAATCCCCGGGGTGGAGCTGATAATGAGTAAACTCCACGCGGGTGGGAAATTCTCTAATAAGAACTATCAATTTTCAGGTGGTCTTCATGGCGTCGGTATTTCGGTTGTTAACGCGTTATCCAAACGCGTCGAAATAACGATTCGCCGTGACAGTCAAGTGTACGAAATGGCGTTTGAAAACGGTGACAAAGTTTCAGAACTGGACGTCACCGGTACCTGTGGTAAACGTAATACGGGCACCCGCGTTCACTTTTGGCCCGATGAACAGTATTTCGACTCAAGTAAATTTTCAGTTTTAAAGCTGACCCATCTCCTACGTGCAAAAGCGGTTCTTTGTCCGGGATTGACCATTCGCTTTATCAATCATGTTGACGGAGAGGAAACAAGCTGGTTTTACGAGGATGGCTTAACGGACTACTTACGAGAAGCCGTTGAAGAATACCCCACACTGCCGGAGGCGCCTTTTGATGGAAGCTTTGTCAGTAAAACTGAGGCGGCAGAATGGGCAGTGACTTGGTTACCAGAAGGTGGGGAAGCGGTTACTGAAAGTTATGTGAACTTAATTCCCACTGCGCTAGGCGGCACGCACGTCAATGGCTTGCGACAAGGTTTGTTAGAAGCCATGCGAGAATTCTGTGAATTCCGTAATTTAACGCCGCGCGGTGTTAAATTAACGCCTGATGATGTGTGGGAGCGGTGTAGTTATATTCTTTCACTGAAGATGGAAGACCCGCAATTTGCCGGGCAGACTAAAGAACGTTTGTCGTCTCGCCAGTCGGCGAGTTTTGTTTCAGGTGTCGTAAAAGATTCATTCAGCCTGTGGCTCAATGAGCATACCGAACAAGCTGAGGCGCTTGCAGAACTTTGTATCTCTAATGCGCAGCGCCGCTTGAAAGCCAGTAAAAAGGTTGTTCGTAAAAAAGTAACGTCTGGCCCTGCACTTCCCGGCAAGCTGACAGACTGCTCGGGTCAAGACAGTGAGCGTAGTGAGCTATTTTTGGTCGAAGGTGACTCTGCAGGCGGCTCAGCTAAACAGGCGCGCGATCGTGAGTTTCAAGCGGTGATGCCGTTACGAGGAAAAATTCTCAATACCTGGGAGGTCGACCCAGAACAGATCCTTGCTTCCCAAGAAATACACGATATATCCGTCGCCGTGGGGGTTGATCCGAACTCGGTGGATTTGGACAAGCTGAGATACAACAAGATTTGTATTCTTGCTGATGCTGACTCGGATGGTCTGCATATCGCCACCTTATTGTGCGCTTTGTTCGTAAAACACTTCCGACCCTTGGTCGAAAATGGGCACATCTTTGTGGCAATGCCTCCGCTGTATCGCATTGATGTTGGCAAAGATGTGTTCTATGCCCTTGATGAAGGCGAGAAGCAGGGCATTCTTGATCGTATCGAAGCAGAGAAGCGCAAAGGAAAAGTCAACGTGCAGCGCTTCAAAGGGTTAGGTGAAATGAACCCATTGACACTCCGTGAAACGACCATGGACCCTAATACCCGTCGACTCGTACAGCTCACTATTGACGATGCTGAGGCGATGGAGGAATTGATGGATATGTTATTAGCGAAAAAGCGTGCAGCCGATCGCCGTACTTGGCTAGAGAGCAAAGGCAATATGGCCGATTTGGCAGAATTATAAAAATGACCACTGCGCGAAATGAATTTAAATGGAGAACAGCTCAATGTCGAGTGAAGTAACCGAACGCACACCGCTGAGTAAGTTTACTGAGGATGCGTACCTCAACTACTCGATGTACGTCATTATGGACCGTGCGCTACCGCATATTGGCGATGGCCTAAAGCCGGTGCAACGTCGAATTATTTACGCAATGTCAGAGCTCGGGCTTTCGGCACTGGCTAAATATAAAAAGTCTGCTCGTACCGTGGGTGATGTACTTGGTAAGTTTCATCCGCATGGTGATAGCGCCTGTTATGAAGCAATGGTACTGATGGCGCAACCATTTAGCTATCGTCACCCACTCGTTGATGGTCAAGGAAACTGGGGATCGCCGGATGATCCTAAGTCGTTCGCTGCCATGCGTTACACCGAAGCTAAGTTATCGCGCTTTAGCGAGGTACTGTTGAGCGAGCTTGGGCAAGGCACGGTCGACTGGATTCCCAACTTTGATGGCACGATGCGCGAGCCGAAAATGTTACCGGCACGCTTACCCCATATTCTGCTTAATGGGGTTACTGGTATTGCTGTCGGTATGGCAACAGATATTCCGCCGCATAATGCTCGTGAAGTGGCTAATGCATGTGCGTTATTAATTGATAGGCCGAGCGCAGATTTAGATGAGGTGATGGAGCACTTACAAGGACCTGACTATCCAACGGACGCGGAAATTATCACGCCGAAAGCGGATCTGAAAAAGCTTTACGAATCGGGGCGTGGGACGATAAAAATGCGTGCTAAGTATCATCTTGAAGAAAACGAGATCGTACTCACTGCATTACCTCATCAAGCTTCTGGCGCGAAAGTGTTGGAACAGATAGCCGCACAGATGCAAGCCAAAAAACTGCCCTTAGTTTCTGACTTACGTGATGAATCAGACCACGAAAACCCCACTCGTTTGGTCGTGGTGCCGCGCTCTAATCGTGTTGATACAGAGCAGTTGATGAAGCACTTGTTTGCTACCACAGATCTCGAGAAGCAGTACCGTGTAAACCTCAATATCCTTGGCTTGGATGGTCGGCCACAAGTTAAACCTCTGGTCGGTATTTTGGGTGAGTGGCTAGAGTTCCGTAAGCAAACGGTAACGCGGCGATTGCAATACCGTCTCGACAAAGTAGAAGCGCGTTTGCATATTTTGCAGGGTCTATTAATAGCGTTTTTGAATATTGACGAAGTCATTGAAATTATTCGTTATGAAGACGAGCCGAAAAAAGAACTAATCAAGCGTTTCGCGCTGACGGATACTCAGGCAGAAGCTATTCTGGAGTTGAAATTACGCCATTTAGCGCGTTTAGAAGAAATGAAGTTAAAGGGCGAGCAAGAGGAGCTTGAAAAAGAGCGTGAAAAACTCTCACAGCTACTCAACTCAGACCGTCGCTTAAAAACTCTTATCAAAAAAGAAATTCTTGCTGATGCCGAGAAGTATGGCGACGAGCGTCGTTCGCCTCTAGTTGAACGCGCTGAAGCTAAAGCTCTCAGTGAAACCGAACTTACGCCTGCTGAAGCGGTGACCGTAGTGCTCTCTGCTAAAGGCTGGGTGCGTTGTGCCAAAGGGCATGATGTCGATGGCGAGAAACTGAGCTACAAGTCGGGCGACAGTTTCCAAGCAGCAGCTCAGGGCAAAAGCAACCTACCGGTCGTATTTCTTGATACATCGGGGCGCAGCTATTCTTGCGAAGCCCATTCATTGCCCTCGGCTCGAAGCCAAGGTGAACCGTTAACAGGCCGTTTTAATATGGTGGCGGGAGAAATGGTTCAGCATGCACTGATGGCTAGAGACGAACAGTATTATCTACTAAGTTCTGATGCTGGTTATGGTTTTGTGTGTCAGTTTAAAGATTTAGTTTCACGCAATAAAAATGGTAAGGCGATCCTGACGCTACCCACAGGGGCCAAGGTAATGCCGCCTGTAGAGGTAAAAGATACCGCACAAGCACAGGTGATAGTTGTGTCCAATGAGGGACGCATGCTGGTGTTTCCGATAGCTGACCTACCACAGTTAGCAAAAGGTAAAGGTAACAAAATGATCAGTATTCCGACATTGCGAGCTCAGTCGCGGGAAGAGTATGTGGTCGCAGTGAGTGTTGCAAGCCCAGAGAGCACGGTAACTTTGCATGCAGGCCGCCGTAAGTTGACACTGAAGCCTGCTGATCTTGCGCATTACCATGGTGAACGTGGTCGAAGAGGCAATAAATTACCGCGTGGTCTACAACGTGTCGATAGGATCGAAGTAGAGGCGGTTAGTAACACGATCGACTCATCATCGGAAACCGATGCGAGCGAGGATTAAATCTAGAGCGTCCGTTTTACTCTAATGAGTTCAGTCATCGCTTCATTAAATACAGTCACCCAATAGGGACACAGTTGTGTCCCTGCTAACCGTTTTATTTCAGCGTGGGCTCGGCTATACGGTCTCTTTAAATGATGATTATGGGCGCGTTCATGGGTCATAGCGTCAAATGTGTCAACAATCGCTAATATTTTAGCGCCATCGCAGATGTCGGATTGTTTGAGTCCATTGGGGTAACCCTCTCCGTCGACTCGCTCATGATGTTGTAACACCATTTGTTTTGCTTTTTGCCATTGTGGTAGATTTTCGAGTAACTTGGCTGACAGGTAAACATGCGTTTTTAACGTGTTACTTTGCGCATCTGATAACGCATCTTTCGCATGAAGAATGGACAGAGGTAAAAACGACATTCCGAAGTCGTGTACAAAGCATGCGGCTGTTAATTGTCTATCATCAACTGGTGAGCCTGCATGTCTGTTAATAATTAGGGCAAGTTTTAGTTGGCGTTGGGCTCTACCTTGCCAATAACTTGAACGTTGTTCCGCATGAGTTATGAGTGATTCAAAGAACGATAAGTCCGCTTCTGCATTGTCTTGGGCATTGAGGGTATAAGTTGGCTTATTATTGAGGTCGGCGGTGATAACTAGCTCAGGCGCTAGCGTTACTAGAATTTTTCGTAAGGCGCTATCAATATGTTTGTAGTCCAGTGCTTGGCATAGTCCAATTACCCGTTGATAGCGCTGGTCTGGATACTCAACTCGAACACTGTCTTTACAAGATTGAACAAAGTTGTAAACGTGATCGATTAAGTTAAATACGATGTCACCCATGCTCGCGTTAAAAGAGAATCGTTGATTGCGAACGTCGTCCAGCAGATTTTCAACAGCACCGATGAGCGGTATTAAGGGGGTAAGCCCGATAATGCCTAAGTCGCCTTTGATGGTATGGATCGCGCGGTACAGTGATTCTTGGTGAGAAACGGAGTCTGGCGCAGACTCTAGAGCAATTACGCTGTTCTCTGCTTGTTGATGGAGCTCTTTAATCTCATCCATAAGCTCGATATAAACATCGGTTGAGATATCGGGTCGGGTAAATAAAGCCATAGCTTACCTAATATTTGACTGATCGGAGTTTTATTTTGAATAAACACGATATACTAGCCGAGCAAAACAACAAGGAGTAATGATGTTAGCTGCGATACGCTGGATATTTTTAGGGATCTTTATCGTCCTATTCGGAGTTATCGGCTGTATATTCTGTATATTAAGGCCATTTCATCGTAATAATACATACGTATGGGCACGTATCTTCGGCTCGGTTACACGCATATTGGGTGTAAAACTCGAGGTCAAGGTGCACCCTGATGTACCGCCGGGCGGGCCTTATGTCTATATTTGCAACCATCAAAATAGCTGGGAAATTTTTACTATTGCGGCGATGCTACCGCCAAATACCGTCACGGTCGGCAAAAAAAGTCTGCGTTACATCCCATTCTTCGGTCAATTATACTGGCTCGCCGGCAATATTCTAATTGATAGAAAGAATAAAGGGCGTGCACACGGCACGATTGCGCAAACGGCTGATGCGATTAAACGTAGAGATATTTCAGTGTGGATGTTTCCTGAAGGAACGCGAAGTTATGGAAGAGGGCTGCTTCCATTTAAAAATGGCGCGTTTCACACCGCACTAAAAGCTCAAGTAAATATTGTTCCCGTATGTGTTTCAAATTTACACGAAAAGATTAAAATGAATCGTTGGAGCAACGGTGTACTAAAAATAGAGTTCCTTGAACCTATTAACATAGCCAATTACTCAAAAGAATCACTACGACAACTCTCTCGTGAGACTCACGAGGTGATGAAGAACAAAATTGCTCTACTAGATAAACACGTCAGTGAAAATGATGAAGGAAATTTATGAGTTCAATGCTAGATGTCTTGCTCGAGCAGAGTAATGAAACAATTGATGCCATGCTAGAAGATGGTGTCGATCCAAGTGAATACTATTTAATAGAGCATCATTTGGCGTCACAGGACTTTACCAAGCTCGAAAAGGCCGCTGTAGAAATGGTAAAAGAAGGCTATCACGTTGATGATGCGGACGAGTTTGAGGACGAGCAAGGCGAGCGGTGGTTTGCTTTTGCAGCTTCCACAGAAAGTACGCTTGACCGAGATGTCCTTTCGCGTCAAATTCGCGAGATTTTAGTCGTGGCTGAAGAATGTGAAGTTGAGTACGACGGTTGGGGGACTTTCCTTGACGAAGACGAGGAAGATTTCGAGGACGAATAATTCGTCCTCGAACTTATTGCTATATACCTTGTTGATCCATTTCTAAGCGATAGTCACTACCTAACTCTGATTTTTGTTGGGTGCTAAGCACCTTACCTGCCTGCTGAAAAAAGCCCTGTTCTTCGTCTTCGAGGTGGTGAAGCACTTTATGTTTGAGGCTTTTCAAGTGCTGAAGCCAAGCTGGCGATGACATATCGGTTTGCTCTATCGTCTCAATGAGCTCGTCAATCTCGTGGTGTTCAGCAATACCGTGACGTGATAAGTCGACGGTACTATCGTTGTTAATCAATGGTGAGTAGAAATACCTTTCTTCAGCCGTAGCATGTGCTTGAAGTTGGGCTTTCAAAACGTTGAATTGGGTGCGACGTTCTGCTTCATCCCCCTGCGTGTCGCTCAAGTTGTCCAACAATGCGCGCTGCTTATCATGATCGGTCTTAAGTTCGTCAAAGATATTCATTGCTCTCTCCTTAAGTTAAGCGGTTTATATTCTACGCAGAGAGATGATAATTGGATGAAAAAAGGCGCCATAAAGGCGCCTTCACTTATGCTCGAAACCTATTACAGAGAGGCTATTTTAGCGTGCTGCTGCTTGAGTTGAGCTAACGCTTCTTCAGCTTCTGCCAGCTTCTCACGCTCTTTAGCAATGACGGCCTCAGGTGCCTTACTCACGAAGTTTTCGTTACTGAGCTTGCCGCTTAGGCGCTTTTGCTCTTGCTCGGCTTTTTGCAGGGCTTTATCGAGACGTTTTAACTCGGCGTCCTTGTCAATTAAGCCAGCCATCGGGATGTGCAACTGCATACTATCCACAAGGCTTGTCATACTCGCTGGCGGCTCATCGCCTTCATTCAAGTAGTCGATTTGCTCAAGTTTGGCCAGGCTCTGCAAGAATGTTCTGTTGGCTTCAATACGGCCCCGTGCCATCTCATCATAATGAGATATTAGCAACGGTAATGGTTTGTTAGGCGATAAATCCATCTCACCACGGATATTTCGGATCGCCAAGATCACCCGTTTTAACCATTCCATGTCCTGCATCGCTTGATGATCGACATCGGCGTTTGCTTGTGGGAACGGCTGCAACATAATCGTTTCACCCTCAACCCCGGCCAACGGTTTGACACGATGCCAAATAGTCTCGGTGATATAAGGCAACACAGGATGCAGTAGTCGTAATAGTTGCTCGAGTACAGTGACCAGGGTACGGCGCGTGCCACGTTGCTCTGCTTCAGTACCATTATTAAGTACGGGCTTGGTTAACTCTAAATACCAGTCACAGAACTGGTTCCAAGTAAACTCGTAAGCAATCGCTGCGGCTTGGTCAAACCGATAGGTATCGAGTGCATGACGGAACTCTTTAACAGTGTGGTTGAAGCGCGCAATAATCCACTCATCTGCGAGCGATAAGCGATAGTCTTCACCTGACTGGCCGCAATCATGTTCTTCCGTGTTCATCAACACATAGCGGCTAGCGTTCCATAACTTATTACAGAAGTTGCGATAACCCTCAAGACGTTTCATATCCCAGTTAATATCACGACCCGTCGAAGCCAGCGCAGTCAGAGTAAAACGCAACGCATCGGTACCATGTGCAGCGATGCCTTCAGGGAACTGTTTGCGTGTTGCTTTAGCAATTTTCTCGCGCATTTTAGGTTGCATGAGATTAGCGGTACGCTTTTCGACTAATGCATCAGCGCTAATGCCGTCGATCATGTCTAATGGATCCAGTACGTTACCTTTCGACTTAGACATCTTCTGGCCTTCTTCATCGCGAATAAGCCCAGTGACATAGACCTTTTTGAAGGGGACCTGAGGCTGACCATTTTCATCTTTCAGGAAGTGCATGGTCATCATAATCATGCGCGCAACCCAGAAGAAAATAATATCAAAACCAGTGACCAGCACATCAGTCGGGTGGAACGTTTTTAAATCGTCAGTTTGCTCTGGCCAACCTAGCGTCGAGAAAGTCCAAAGCGCAGAGGAGAACCAGGTATCGAGGACATCATCATCTTGAGACAATTTGATGTCGCCTAGGTCGTTTTCTTTGCGCACCTCTTCCTCAGAGCGTCCAACATAGACGTTACCTTGTTCGTCGTACCATGCTGGAATGCGGTGTCCCCACCACAGTTGACGTGAAATACACCAGTCCTGGATGTCACGCATCCAACTGAAGTACATATTCTCGTATTGTTTGGGTACGAACTCGATGCGACCATCTTCAACAGCTTCAGTCGCCTGTTTAGCTAATGATTCAACACGCACATACCACTGATCCGTCAAATGGGGTTCAATTGGTACGCCGCCGCGGTCGCCGTAAGGCACCTTGTTGGTATGCTTCTCAATCTTATCGAGGAGCTCGAGCTCTTCAAACGCGGCGATGATTTGTTTACGTGCTTCAAAGCGTTCAAGCCCTGCAAACTGTTGAGGCAGTTCGCCCTTAAACTCACCAAGCGACTCAACCGCTTCTCCTTTGCTCGTATACAAACCCGCAGTACTTAAAACATGTGCCGTATCATCAAGTACCGCAATCATGCCCAGTTCGTTGCGTTTACCTATTTCATAGTCATTAAAGTCATGAGCAGGGGTGATTTTAACGCAGCCAGTACCGAACTCACGGTCAACATAGTCATCGGCAATGATTGGAATTCTGCGATTAACGAGTGGTAGCTCAATGTGCTTACCGACTAAGTGTTTGTAACGCGCGTCTTCTGGATGAACGGCAACACAAACATCTCCCAGCATCGTCTCGGGTCGAGTCGTCGCGACAACCAAATAATCTTTACCGTCTTCCGTTTTCTCGCCATCCGCTAGCGGATAACGTAGATGCCAGATGTGACCCTGCTGCTCTTTATTTTCAACTTCAAGGTCAGAAATCGCTGTTTGTAACTTTGGATCCCAATTAACCAAGCGCTTGCCACGGTATATAAGACCTTCTTTGTGAAGCTTTACGAAGACTTCTAGCACTGCTTTAGACAGACCTTCATCCATCGTAAAACGCTCGCGATCCCAGTCGACAGAATCACCTAAGCGACGCATTTGTGAGGTAATAGTGCCGCCAGACTCTTGCTTCCACTCCCAGACTTTGTCGATAAACGCTTCACGACCTAAGTCGGCGCGGCTTTTGCCTTCTGCTGCAAGTTGACGCTCAACAACCATTTGGGTTGCAATGCCCGCGTGATCGGAGCCGACCTGCCATAATGTGTTTTTCCCGTCCATCCGCTGATAGCGGGTCAGGATATCCATAATGGTGTGTTGGAACGCGTGACCCATGTGCAAGCTACCTGTCACATTGGGGGGTGGGATCATAATTGAGTATGCATCACCTTCGCCAGAAGGCTTAAAATAGCCTTTGCTTTCCCACGTTTGATATAACGATTCTTCAATGTCTTTAGGAGAGTACGTCTTGTCCATAATGGCCTTAATTGTGCTTTGCTGTTAACGGCTCGGTGCGCATTTGGCATCCGCGAGCACGATAATGTTTGTATCGCTCTCGTGCGACGGCTTTTTCATCTTCGGGCGCCGGCACAAGGTCAAAAATATGTTGGCTGCGTTGTGCAATCTCTGGCACTTGGCTTGCCAAGTTAAACAGAGCCATGCCTGTACGCGGTTGTTGCTCTGACTGACGCCACGAGAGCGTCACCGGCGCACCGTTCGGCAAGGCTTCACCTACTAACGCATGGGGGATAAACCCATCGGCAGGCCGCTGCCATAACAGTTCGTCGAACAGTTCGGCCTGCTGCTGATCCTCGCATACCACAAGCAATTTGCGATACTGACGAAAAAGATCGGCGATTTTATCGCAAATCAGGTTATTTTTCTCGTCTTCGTCGGTCGTTTGTACTAAAAAAAACGTTGCACTGGGCATAACTAGTCGTTTGCATCCACTTGTTGGCAGCGGTTGATCAAAAATTGGCTAAGCAAGGGTACAGGACGGCCAGTGGAACCTTTATTAGCGCCACCACTCCAGGCGGTGCCCGCGATATCCATATGCGCCCAGTTATATTTACGCGTAAACCGAGATAAGAAACAAGCGGCAGTAATGGTGCCAGCTTCTTTACCGCCAATGTTTTGCATGTCAGCGAAGGGGCTATCCAATTGCGATTGGTATTCGTCCCACAGTGGTAAACGCCATGCTTTATCGCCACTTTGTGACGCCGCATTTAAAATTTCGCTGGCTAATGGGTTGTGCTGACTTAACACTGCTGAGGCGTGTGAACCCAGCGCCACTACGCAAGCGCCGGTTAAAGTCGCCAAGTCGATAACAAGCTCTGGCTCAAAGCGCTCAACATATGTGAGCGTATCGCATAAGACCAATCGGCCCTCAGCATCGGTATTTAGCACTTCAACGGTTTGGCCGCTCATGGTGGTGAGAATGTCACCCGGTCGATACGCTTTACCATCGGGCATATTTTCGCAGCCGGCCATCACACCAATCACGTTAATAGGTAACTGCATTTCAGCCAACGCTTGCATCGCACCAAAGACGCCGGCAGCGCCACCCATATCGTATTTCATTTCGTCCATATTGGCGGACGGTTTAATTGAAATCCCCCCTGAGTCAAAGGTCAGTCCCTTACCGACTAAAACTATAGGCGCCTGATCGTCAGCGGCTCCTTTATAATGCATCAGTGTAAGTACTGACTCATGCTCAGAGCCACGACCAACGGCTAGGTAAGCGTTCATACCGAGCTCGGCCATTTCCTTCTCCTCAACCGTGGTTACTTCCAGTTGAGCATATTTTTCTGCTAGGGCATGGGCTTGATCGGCTAAATAGCGCGGTGTACAGATGTTAGGCGGCATATTGGCGACGTCACGACATTTATCCATACCTGCGGCAACGGCTAAACCGTGGTTAATCGCTTGCTCACCAATGGTTAATTCTTTGCGACTCGGTACGTTAAAAGTGAGTTTGCGTAATGGCCTACGCGGTTCTTCTTTTTTGGTTTTCAGCTGATTAAAGCTATAGATCGTTTGGTGTGCAGCTTCGACCGCCATACGTACTTTCCAATAAGTATCACGGCCTTTTACATGTAACTCACTTAAGAAACAAACCGCTTCCATTGAGCCCGTTTCGTTTAGTGTATTAATCGTCTTAGCTATAATCTGCTTATACTGGCGTTCATCAAGCTCGCGCTCCTTACCACAACCGACGAGCAGTACGCGTTCTGCGAGTACATTAGGGACGTGATGAAGTAAGAGCACTTGACCGGTCTTGCCTTCTAAGTCTCCTCGTCGTAAAAGGTTACTAAGATAACCTTCACTGACGTTATCAAGTTGTTCTGCGACACCGGATAATCTCCGCGGTTCGAAGACACCCACAACGATACACGCGGAACGTTGTTTTTCTGGGTTGCCACTTTTTACGCTGAACTCCATGGACTGTGCTCCTATTTCGGTAGGCCGCAAGGACTGCTATAGTTAGCCTAATAAACAAATTTGTTGTTAAAATAACAAGTTTACTTAAAAATCACAGCTATTCCAGTAAAAACCAAAGTTATGAGTCGAGCAACGTGCGCATTTTTAAATATTTGATTGCTGAGACATTAAAGTCTCAAATCGCGGTATTGGTTGTACTGATGACGATATTTGTCAGTCAAAAATTTGTTCGCGTACTGTCGGATGCGTCAGAAGGCGATATTCCTAGTTCTATTATTTTTCAGTTGTTATCGCTGAATCTACCGGCGCTACTGGCACTGATCATCCCATTGAGCTTATTTCTGGGCATTTTATTGGCTCACGGACGCATCTATGCAGACAACGAAATGACGGTATTACATGCCTGTGGCGTCAGTGAGTGGTATGTGACTCGAGTGACACTGGTTGTTGCGGTGATACTGGCTCTATTGACTGCGGCGTTGACTATGTACGTAGTGCCCTGGTCATTGGAGCAAGAGCAAAAAATTGAGGACAAGGCTCGCGCGGATAGTGGATTAACAGCCCTTATTCCAGGTCGCTTTCAGCAATCTAGCAATGGCAAGGCAGTCATTTTTATTCAAAGCCAAGATGATCAAGGTGATTTGCAGAATGTGTTTGTGGCGCAGCATCAGGCAGAGCAGGGACGGATTCGCTCCGGTAGCGTGGTGGTTTCAACCTCGGGTGAAGTGAATACTGAAAGCTCTGGCTCTCAGTGGTTAGAGCTGCGCGACGGTAAACGCTTTGCAGGCGATGGTGAACATTACCAGTTGATGAGTTTCGAGCAGTATAGGTTGCAAATCAAAGAGCAGCCTGTAGACGAACAGTTACGAGATCTAGAAGCTTATACTGTCAATGAGTTGTGGCAGGAACAATCAAATGCGGCAGCGGCTGAGCTGCAATGGCGTATAGCAATACCGTTGGCAATGCCATTATTGACACTGATTGCTGTTCCATTAAGCCGAGTCAATCCGAGACAAGGTAAATTCGCGCGAATGGCGCCGGCTATTTTAATTTATCTAGGATATTTTCTTGTTCTCATGGCTGCCAAATCGGCGGTACGGGATGGAGTTATCCCAACCTTTATCGGTCTGTGGTGGATACATGTTGCTTTGCTGGTATTCGGTATTGCGTTGCTCAGCCGAGCACGACCTGTCGGGTTGAGATTTTGGGCACACTTGATGTTCTGGCGTCAGCGAAACCGGAGAGTGTAACGATGTTTAGTATCTTGGATCGCTATATTGGCGCGACAGTTCTCAAAACCTCGCTAATGAGTTTAATCGTACTGACCGGGCTTTCGGGGTTAATACGTTTTGTCGAGCAACTCAAGTCGGTCGGACGAGGTAGTTATGAGGTGATCGACGCGGCGCTGTTTGTTTTTTACAGTATTCCGCGTGATGTTGAAGTTTTCTTTCCGATGGCTGCATTACTGGGTGGCTTAATAGGTATGGGGGTGCTGGCGAGTAACTCTGAGCTTATCGTGATGCAAGCCGCGGGTCGCTCAAAGCTTAATATTGCTGGTGCGGTGATGAAAACTGCAGTTGTTATGATGATTGCTGTAATTGCCATTGGCGAATGGGTTGCTCCACCGATGGAAGCTAAAGGTCGGCTAATCCGTGCACAAGAAATCTCCGGAGGTAGTCTTATTTCCGCTCAACGTGGCGTCTGGGCGAAAGATGGCGATGATTTTATTAATATTTCGGAAGTTGAAGACACCGGACGTTTGAATGGTGTGCTGATTTACGACTTTGATGGACAACAGCAACTCGAAACAGTCACATACGCTCAGACGGCTGTGTATAGTAATGAGTCTTGGCGTTTAAGTCAGGTGGTCGAGACTCGACTTACACAACAAAAAGTGATTGAAAAACGCCTTGATAGCACTGTGTGGCAATCAAGCCTGACACCGGATAAATTGGGCGTCGTCACTATAAAACCGGAGTCATTATCAATATCGGGACTGATTGATTACCTCACCTACCTTAAGTCGAACGAGCAGTCTGCTCAGCGTTACGAGTTGGCGTTGTGGCGTAAGGTATTATCACCGGTGACTGTGGCAGTGATGTTACTGGTCGCATTGTCCTTTATTTTTGGCCCATTACGGGAAACCAGTATGGGAGCGCGTATACTGTTGGGCGTAATTACAGGATTTGCGTTTCATGTCAGTAACGAAATTTTTGGTCCCCTAGCACAAGTCTACCAGGTGCCGGCGGTGCTAGGGGCCTTGTTGCCGAGCTTAGTCTTTGCCAGTGTTGCTATTTTTGTCATGCAGAGGAAGAGCTAAAGCTCTTTCCAATAAAATAGCTGGTTAGCTTCTTTTGATAGAGTGACCAGCTCTGTTTTTGCGGCGTAATCTTGCCAAGCTCGGCGGTGTTTTAAGTCCACGAGAACCCAGATATTTCCTACGCCCAACATGCATGTCAAAAGCCTTATAATTACCTGTTTGTAAGTGAGTCGAGAACCGTCTCGCTGTTGTAATTTTAAGCGCCAAGCTCGCATGCCTACGGTCTGACCCGATGTTTTCCAGAAGTAACCAAAAAACACCGCTAAGACGGTTAGCAGAAAAATTGTGAGCCAAGGACCTTGGTCAATAAACTCCGCATGATCCATACCTTCCGGTAATGTGAGCCAGCCTAAGCTGGTGGCGATAGCTGACGCTCCGAGCGCGAGTGCGGTGGCAAGCATAACCATCGCACAAGCGACTAAAAAATCGTAAATCCATGCGGCAAACCGACGAAGAAAGTTTGCTGATGGAAAACTCGCATGCAGTTTTTGAGCTTCTGATGGCATATTTTTATCCATAACAACCTGTAACGGGGAGAGTTTACCATGACCCGGACCGACGCGCAGTAGGATGGTTCGGTTAAGGAATGACCAAACAAACTTAAAACCGAAAAAATTCTGCAATATTTGCTTGATTAGAAAGATGTCACGGGTATAATCCCCTCCGTCGACCAAGACAACCTATCTTAATGCCGAGGTGGCGGAATTGGTAGACGCAGTGGATTCAAAATCCACCGCTGGTAACAGCGTGGGGGTTCAAGTCCCCCCCTCGGCACCAAGCTTCTAGTAAGCTCTTCCTATCACGTTTTCAATGCTAATCTAACGTTTCAGCCGACACTCATTACTACCCAATGGCTTTCATTCGGTGAAATAAAAATGCCGGCTCATTGTTTCCAATCAACCGGCATGCAGATTCGTTGTATTAACGGTTAGGACTTTTCTAGATCAAAGCGATCGAGCTGCATCACTTTAACCCATGCATTTATAAAGTCGTCGACGAACTTGTCTTTTGAGTCATCAAGGGCATAAATCTCCGCCACTGCACGTAACTCGGAGTTCGAACCAAAAATTAAGTCGACCGTCGTTGCGGTGTACTTTGGCTCACCCGTAGTGCGGTCACGACCAATGTATAGCGACTCGTCATCCTGAGAGGGTTCCCATTGTGTATCCATACTCAGCAAGTTTACGAAAAAGTCGTTGTTGAGTGTACCTGGCTGCTCCGTGAAAACTCCGTGCTCAGTACCTTTATAGTTCGCCCCTAAACTGCGTAAACCTCCCAATAAAACGGTCAGTTCTGGGACAGTTAAGTCGAGCGTGTCGGCTTTATCGACCATCATTTGCGCTGGATTCAAACGGCTCTCTTCACTGTAATAGTTTCGAAAAGCGTCTGCAGTTGGCTCCAAGAACTTAAATGACTGCACGTCGGTTATCTCTTGGGTCGCATCTGCGCGTCCAGGTATGAAAGGTACCTTTACGCGATAGCCCGCATCTTCAGCTGCTTTTTCGATAGCAGCGGCACCTGCCAGCACGATAGTATCCGCTAGAGATATTTGCTTATTGCCAGAGAGCGATTGATTGAACTCAGCACGAATGCGCTTAAGTTCATTCAGTACTCGCCTCAACTCTTCAGGGTTATTCGCTTCCCAGTTTATTTGTGGTTCCAAAGCGATCCGCGCGCCATTGGCTCCGCCGCGCATATCTGTGGCACGGAAGCTTGAAGCCGCTGCCCAGGCGGTACGAACGAGTTCTGGCACCGTCAGTTTGCTGGCCAAGATCTGTTTTTTTAACTCGCTAATTTCGCTTTCGTTAATCAGCGTGTAATCGACTTTAGGGATTGGGTCTTGCCAAATAAGGTCTTCTTTAGGTGCCATACTGCCAAGGTATCGTGCTTTGGGACCCATATCGCGGTGGGTCAATTTAAACCAAGCTTTAGCAAACGCAAGTTCGAATTCTTCTGGGTTTTCGTGAAAACGCTTCGCGATTTTGCGATATTCAGGGTCGAACTTTAGTGCGAGATCGGTAGTAAACATGATAGGCGCGTGACGCTTACCTTCGACGTGTGCATCAGGTACCATATTAGCCGCTTGACCATCTTTAGGTATCCATTGAATAGCGCCCGCTGGACTGCGCGTCTGTTCCCAGTCGAAACCAAACAAATTATCCAAGTATTGGGTCGTCCACGCAGTAGGATTGACCGACCATGCACCTTCTAAGCCACTGGTGATCGTGTCCTCAGCATTACCTTTTCCGCAACTATTCTTCCAACCGAGACCTTGTTGTTCTACGGGGGCGGCAGCAGGTTCAGCGCCTAAGCATTCTTCAGGTTTGTGCGCGCCGTGCGCTTTACCAAACGTATGTCCGCCGGCGATCAATGCAACGGTTTCCTCATCGTTCATCGCCATGCGTCCGAACGTGTCTCGAATATCTTTTGCGGCGAGCAGTGGATCGGGGTTGCCATTTGGACCTTCTGGGTTGACGTAAATTAGCCCCATTTGTACCGCGGCTAATGGGTTATCGAGTTTACGTTCACCTTGATAGCGTTTGTCACCGAGCCACTCGGTTTCAGGTCCCCAGTAAACAATATCAGGCTCCCAGGCATCTTCACGACCGCCAGCAAAACCGTAGGTCTTAAAGCCCATTGATTCGAGCGCTACGTTGCCTGTCAGTACCATCAAATCAGCCCAAGAAATATTGCGGCCGTATTTTTGCTTCACAGGCCATAACAGACGACGTGCTTTATCCAAACTAACGTTGTCGGGCCAGCTATTAAGCGGTTCAAAGCGTTGTTGCGCTCCCGCAGCACCGCCGCGTCCATCTTGTACACGATAGGTGCCCGCACCGTGCCATGCCATGCGAATAAAGAAAGGGCCATAATGTCCATAATCGGCTGGCCACCAATCTTGATCCGATGTCATCAGTGCTTCGATGTCCCTTTTAACCGCTTCTAGATCAAGTGCATTAAAGGCCTCTGCATAATCAAAATCGGCATCGAGTGGGTTGGACTCTGGGCTGTGCTGGCGCAGAGGTTCCAAATTAAGTTTGTTTGGCCACCAAAAGCTATTTTCCTTAGCTTGCTCGGTTTGCTGCATATTCTTGTGGTAGTTATGACCTTGCTGCGCTAATGCTTGACCCGATAAAGTCAGTGCTACAGCGGCCGACACCAGTGAGATACTCATTTTTCGTGTGACACTCATTTTGTTAACCTCATGTTGACTGTTTAACCATTTTCGCAATGTAATATAGACCAGTTTTATGGATATATCCCCTGGTTTCTGATTGTTAAAAACGATTAATCTAATCGGTATTTCACACTTCGCACCACTTAACCTGGTATGCCCCCGTTTTCTCGCAGTTTTCATGTTTATCTATTCAATTTTTAGTATGCTAAATAAGTTATTCAATTTGTTATGAGGTTTTCGTGGTCAAATTTCGACGTTCTATGGTACTTAGCGCCCTTATCAGTGCGCTTCCTTTGGCGAGCGTTCAAGCACATGATGGTATTGAGCGTATCTTGGTTTCTGGGCATCAAGCTAATTTGTTAGGTCAGTCGATGTCGGCTTCCGAAGGCGTCTTAGGACAGCCCGAAATTGAAATTCGTCCGATGTTAAGAACGGGTGAACTGATGGAACTCATTCCAGGAATGAGTGCAACGCAACACAGCGGTAGTGGTAAAGCCAACCAATACTTTTGCGTGGTTTTAACTTAGACCATGGCACTGACTTTGCTACATACGTTGATGGTATGCCGGTTAATATGCGTAGCCACGGACATGGTCAGGGCTATACCGACATTAACTTTTTAATTCCCGAGATCATTGCTCAAGTGACGTATCAAAAGGGCACTTATTATGGAGATGTAGGTGATTTCTCCGGAGCAGGCAGTGTTGGTTTTAGCACTCAAATGACGCGGCGCAATGGGCTCGCATCCGTGACCCTAGGCGAAGATAATTATCGACGTGCTTTGGTAGCTGATAGTGTGAATTCAGGAAGCCGGAATGCGACCTTGTATGCGCTTGAGTATCAAACTTATGATGGACCGTGGTCTGATATCGATGAGGATGTTGATAAGCTCAACGGTGTTTTGAGACATAGTATTCGCCTAGATGACGGTGTTCTAACACTCGGAGCCATGGGCTACCATAATGAGTGGAATAGTGCTGATCAAATTCCTGCTCGTGCAGTGGAGTCTGGATTAATTGATGAGCTCGGCTCGATTGACCCGACACTCGGTGGTAAGACACATCGTTACAGTCTCAACGCTATTTACACGACAGCGGACTACGCATTAAGCGCTTATGCCATCGACTATGGTTTGTCTCTTTTCTCTAATTTCACATACTACCTTGATGATCCTGTCAATGGTGACCAATTTGAACAGGTCGACGATCGAATGATTTATGGTGCCTCAGGTAGTTGGCATATCAACAATAATTTCACGGTAGGGTTTGATACGCGCTATGACGATATCGGCGAAGTCGGGCTTTATAAAAGCGAGGCACGCGAGCGTATTGGAGCCGTGCGCAGTGACCGTGTTGATGAGTGGAGCTTTGGCTCGTATGTGACACATGATTACCAGTGGACAGGGCGACTGCGTAGTACCGTATCACTCCGTTATGATTACTTTGACTTTGATGTGAACAGCCGACTGCAACAAAATATTTATGATGTTCAGTTAACCCATAACAATGGTCAAGAATCCGATGCATTATGGTCACTAAAAGGTAGCCTTAATTATCTGTTATTGGATGATATGGAAGTATACCTATCTGCGGGACAGGGCTTTCACTCTAACGATGCGCGAGGCACTGTCACGCGTGTTGATCCTAACTCCGGTGATCGTGTCGCGCCTGTCGACCCGCTTGTTCGTGCTTTAGGTTACGAGGTTGGAATGCGTTGGCGTCCAAATAGCCAGTTTAACAGCTCAGTCGCGCTTTGGGCGCTTGAGCAGGATAGCGAGTTATTGTTTGTGGGTGATGCGGGCAATACGGAAGCGAGTCGGCCATCATACAGAAATGGTATTGAAGTGGCTGCCTACTATAATGTAAATGATAACCTCAGCTTTGACTTTGAATATGCTTATACAGATGCTGAATTTGATGATGCGCTACCTAATGATTATATTCCAGGGGCGGTTGAAGATATTCTGCAATTGGGCGCAACCCATAGGTTTGGGAATAATTGGTTGTCTACATTACGTGTGCGCTATATCGGTGAGCGTCCGTTGACTGAGGATAATAGTGTGCGTTCTGATAGCTCCACGGTGGTCAACTTTTTACTTGCTAAGCAATGGCAGAATTGGTCGGCTCAAGTTCAAATACTCAACTTATTAGACAGTAATGACCATGATATCGATTATTACTATGCATCGCGTTTGCAAGGGGAACCCGCTGCGGGGGTCGAAGATTTACATTATCACGTGATGGAGCCGAGAACTGTGCGGTTTGAGGTAAGTTATACCTTCTAAAACGACGTAAAAAGTATCTTCCGAAAAGAAATAAGGCGGTTTAACCGCCTTATTTTGTTATTAATGTCTAGTCATTTAAGTGGGAGTGATTCACTGCTGAAATAATCTCGGCGAAAGTGGAAGCCGAGTGATAAATATTCACTGACTCTCCGGTTACTTGCGCGATGCGCAGCGACGACACAACGCCACGGATTGAACCTGCTTCAAATACCAGTAAGAAATCGCGCCCAGCAGACTTAAGCGTGGCTGCTGTATCACCAATACGCGCTTTCTGTAGTTGTTTATATTCAACCTGCGGCAACTCATCAAGTTTTCTCATTAAGTCGCCAACAGTTAGATCCGCCCACGGGAGTTGGGTCGATTGACTCACTTGCATAGCATGACGGCTATGAAACTCGCGCAACGCGACTAAGCCCACAATTTGTTCATTACTATTCACGACACAAGCGTAACGAACCTTCGCAGAATTCATGAGCTGCTCAGCACGGTCGAGACTTGTATTTGATCGCAGTAGTAACGGATCGTGGCGCTCGAAGTCATCGAACACATGCAAGGCGTTCGCATGCCAATCACAGTTGAAAGGGTCGCGAGCTTGCGAAGAGAGTGAAACGGCATCACCATGAGATACTGATTTAAGTGATTTAAACTCAGTCATAACGTACTCCTTAATTCCTAAAAATAAATGTCAATACAGCGGAATTAAACAGTCGTTGGTGGAGCCCTTAGTTGTGGGCGAATAAAATCAACGCCGGTAACAAACCGAACGGTGATTTGAACTCGCTCGTCTGTGATGGCTAAAGAGGGAGAAAAGTTCTGACTTGTAATAGCTGGCGAATGATCGGGTTGTTCTGAACCGATATCGTTAGCGCCAGAGGTTTGGATAATACCTTGGGAATGCTCAGCATGATAAACCGATAAATCACAATCAGAAGAGACGCTTTGAACGTTGTGCGCACTCAATGACGCCATCGCAGGTTGCGCGAGTAGCGAAATAGTGACAATGAGTAGAGCAAAAAATTTACGATACATCTTAGCGTTCAGCTCTCAACTAATTTAACTTACAGCTTATGCAATCAACATGAGTCTTATAGATAATAAAAATGACTCTTCTTTGATCACAGTCATAGGTTTATACCTATTTAGAGGAAAACACAAGGAAATAGTTCAATGCAACTTTCTTTATATCAAGTTGATGCCTTTACAGATAGAACCTTCGGTGGTAATCCAGCAGCCGTGGTGCCTCTACTCGACCATACACTATCTGATGATATGCTTCAGTATATCGCGGAAGAGAATAACTTATCGGAAACGGCGTTTTTATCATCAACACGCTCGCCCAGTGTATTCGGTTTACGTTGGTTTACCCCGGCGGCTGAAGTCGATCTCTGTGGTCATGCAACGCTCGCCGCGGCGTTCGTGGTCTTTAGCCATTTGCGCCCCGACATTGAGCAAGTCCACTTTAATACACGCAGCGGTAGTTTGATTGTCACGCGTACGTCATCGGGGATGATGATGGACTTTCCTGCAACAGAACCCCAATCGATTGCCCCGAATGCAGTTGTCAGCCATGGACTTGGTTGTGACCCCGTAGAACTGTTACGTGGCTTTGATCATATTGCGATACTTGAAAATGCAGCGCAAGTGCGTGCTTTATCGCCTGACTTCAATGAATTAAAAAAGCTCGATTCGCGAGGTGTTGTCGCAACCGCAGTTGAAGGAGATGGGTTTGTCAGTCGTTGCTTTTTTCCAAAGCTTAATGTGAACGAAGACCCTGTTACAGGTTCAGCGCATTGCCAGTTAGCTCCTTTGTGGAGTAAGCGATTAAATAAGACGCGGGTTATTGGGGAGCAGCTATCGTCACGAGGTGGTCGCGTGATTTGCGAGGTTGAACAGGATCGCGTGAAGCTTTTTGGACAAGCCGTCGAATATTTGCGAGGAACAATCACGATTTAGTGGTTGGACCATGCTGTAATAACGCGTTATAACAGAGAGTATAAATTATGCGTGTATTTTACATTAAGCTAAACTATGCGCTGATGATTTAGGCAGTACACAAGCGAATAAAGTAGTCTCGCTCATGTGGCGATAACAATAACTTAAACTTCACAAGGAAAGCGCGATGAGAACTTACAAAACCTCACTGCTATATCGAGCCTTGCTAATGGCCGGTGTAGTCTCGCTGAGCGGTTGTAACTTTAGTAACGAAGTGGCTGAATATCAAGCTCCTGAAACTCCGTCAGAACCAGATTATAGTAGCCCCTTACCAGCACAAGATCCTTTATCAACATTTGACGATGACGATGAACTCAGTGCCGACATTCGCTGGACGACCTATGGTGTGCCCTACATAAAAGCGGATAACCTAGAAAGTTTAGGATTTGGCGTTGGCTTTGCTTTTGCTAAAGACAATATCTGTATTTTAGCGGACCAAATCGTGAAATTTAATTCGCAGCGCTCAATGTACTTTGGCCCACATAATCCGATTGGTTCGAATAATAATCAAAACTTAATAGATGATTTTGGCTTTCTTGCGCTAGGTATTCGCGATAACGCCGAACAGGGCTTCGATTCTTTGAGTGAAGAATCTCAAGCATTGTTGACGGGCTATGCGGCGGGATACAACGAATACCTGAGCGAGACAGGCGTAAACAACATCGATCCGACCTGCGCTGGGCAGCCTTTCGTACAAGAAATTACACCTATCGATCTGCTTACGTACGCACAGGGTGTTGCGCTACTGCCAGGGGCTAGCAACTTTACCGGAGCCGTCTTTGTTGCCGCGCCACCAAATCAGAGTTACATGCCACAGCCGGTTGCACCTTCTCAACAAGCAATGACGCTGAGCCCAGTTCATATTGAGATGCCAGAACCTAATCCAACGGAAATGGGCTCTAATGGTTGGGCTATCGGCTCAGAAATGTCTGCGACGGGGAACGGCATGGTGTTGGCTAACCCGCACTTCCCACATACCGGGAACCAACGGTTTTGGCAATTTGGAACGGAAATTCCTGGTGAATTAAAAGTCGTTGGTGGATCGCTATCGGGTATGCCCGGTATCGTCAATATCGGCTTTAATGAGCATGTTGCGTGGACGCACACGTTCTCAACGGCCAATCGGTTTGTCGTTCATCAGCTAGCGTTAGATCCAGAAGACGAAACGGGGACCCACTATCTAGTCGATGGCGAGTCGGTTCCGATGACAACAAAAACGCATCAGATCCAAGTGAATACGGGCAATGGCCTAATAACCCTTGAAAAAACCAGTTATCACAGTGAGTTTGGCACAATTATTAAAGTTCCTAATTCACCGCTAACTTGGGGTACCGACCCTTATGGGAAGGACGTAGCTTACGCGATCTATGATGCGAATCTGCCTAATTTTGAAATTTTCGATCACTGGTTGGCAATGAACCGCGCACGCAACATTGAAGAATATCGCCAGTCATTTGTCGATTACACGGGCACGGTATTTAACAATGCCATGGCGGCTGACGAAGATGGTGATGTGTTCTTTACGGACGGCTCATCGGTCCCTAACTTGAGTGATGAGACGATTGCACAGTGGCAAAGCAACGCTGTTTTGCAGGGGATCAGTGCGTCGGCAGGGTTTCCTGTCGTTCCGGGGACTTCTGCCAGTCACAAAGCGGACGGAAAAATGCCTTTTAGCAAGGCTCCACAACTGCTTCGGAACGATTTCGTGCAGAACTCTAATGACAGCTTTTGGCTAACGAACCCCAATAATCCAATCGAAAACGTATCCCCACTTTGGGGACCTATCGGTAACCAACAGTCTTTGCGCTCTCGTTTGGGTCAAAAAATGTTAGCGGAAGGGGGCTCTGTTAATGGCTTGTTTAGTCGAGAAGACATTGCAAATAAGCTCTTGAGCAACCGCGCATTTCTTGCTGAAGCGGTACTCGACGACTTAGTTGACCTTTGTACCGCGCAAGGTAGTAATCCTGTCAACACTGCGGCTGGCGCAATGAGTATTAAACCTGGGTGCGATGTACTTGCACAGTGGGATGGTACGATGAATAAAGACAGTGTCGGTGCGATGCTATTCCGTGAGTTTGCCTCAGAATGGTCGCGTAACCCGCAGTGGCAGGTGCCCTACGATGCCTCGCAACCGCTCACAACCCCCAGCGGTTTGAAGAAATCAACAGCGGTCTTGACGCTATTAGGCAATGCTATGGCGCGTATTCAGTCGGTAGGCTTGTCGATTGACGCCCCGCTAGGCGAGGTTCAATTCGTTGAGCGTGCGCTTCCAGATGGAACACCGAGTGGTAATCGGTTGCCCTGGGGTGGTGCCAATAACATCGAAGGGGGCTTTAACGTGTTCCGCGCAAACACGGGCTCTGATGGCACGATTTATCCGCGCTTGATTTATCCACAAGTGGAAGGCTCAAACCTAGCGGCAAATGGTGCTGGCTATCATATCAGTTATGGTTCGAGCTGGATGTTCACCATGGAGTTCACCGATGACGGTCCGCAGGCTCAAGGTTTACTGAGCTATTCTCAGTCTCGTAATATCCTGTCTGATCACTACATTGACCAAACTCAGCTGTACTCTCAGGAGCCACAACTGCGTCCGATTTGGTTTGATAATGCAGATATTGATAATAACGTCATTGAGGAACGAACCATTACGCAATCACAAGCGAATTAACATGACGTACCAAAACCCCAGCCTCGGCTGGGGTTTCTTTTTTCTGTCACTGACAATAGTGGTTATAAAGCGTATACTGCATGCATAGTAGTCAATATTTAATTTCAACTTATAAGAGAACTTATGTCAGAAACAAATTCGAACGACCAACCCACCCCTAACTACGAGGTTGAAATACCAAGTAGGGAAGCGTTGCTTGGGTTGGTGCAGAAGCATCTTAAACCTGTTTCGTTTGATGAATTTGTAAGTCATTTCAAGCTTGGTGATGAACGCCAACAAGTAGGCATCAAACGTCGCTTGCGAGCGATGGAACGTGACGGTCAGTTAGTGTATACCAAAGCCAATAGCTACGGATTACCAGACCGAATGCAATTGATTAAAGGGCGTATCATCGGTCACCGCGAAGGCTTTGGTTTTTGTCAGCCTGAAGAAGGTGGTGGTGATATCTTTATTCCTCATCACCAAATGTACTCGGTACTCCATGGCGATGTGGTACTGGTTAAAGTGTCAGGGCAAGATCGCAAAGGAAAACGTGAAGGTCGTGTGGTGAGGGTTATAGAACCCCGTGATAACGATATCGTCGGACGTTACTTTGTCGATCATGATATGGGTATTGTTGTTCCTGATGATAGTCGCATTAACCAAGATATTTTGATCCCCAACCATGCGACCGCGGGTGCGCGTCACGGCCAATTGGTTGTGGTCAAGATTACACGAAGACCTAACAAACGTACTAGCCCCATTGGTGAGATTACCGAAATTCTCGGTGATCACATGGCACCTGGAATGGAGATTGAAGTCGCCATTCGAGAACATGACATTCCTAATGAATGGCCTGAAGGGTTAGATCAAGAGCTTAATAAAATAGCTGATGAAATTCCTAAGCAAGCGTATGAGGGACGTATCGATTTACGTGAATTACCGCTCATCACGATTGATGGGGAAGATTCTCGTGATTTTGACGATGCGGTCTTAGCGATGCCCGAAGAGAGCGGTTGGCGTTTATGGGTGGCGATTGCAGACGTGTCCTACTATGTGAAGCCCAATACGGTACTTGATCAAGAAGCGTGGAATCGAGGCAACTCCGTTTACTTTCCTAACAACGTGATTCCCATGCTGCCAGAAAAGCTCTCGAATGGTCTTTGCTCCCTCAATCCGAATGTCGACCGGTTGTGTATGGTGGCTGAAATCGAAGTGGGGCCGCGCGGCAAGTTGAAATCATCGCGTTTCTATCCGGCAGTAATGAATAGTCACGCGCGCTTAACCTACACTAAAGTTAAGCAAATTTTAGATGGTGATACAGAACTACGCGAGCAATACAAAGATGTATTAACGAATATTGAGTCGTTGCATAGCCTATATAAAGCACTGGCTTCGGTCAGGAAGAAACGTTCTGCGATCGAGTTTGATACGCAAGAAGTTCGATTTATTTTTAATACCGAGCGTAAAATCGAGCGTATTGAACCGGTTAAACGTCATGTCGCACATAAAATCATCGAAGAGTGCATGATTGCGGCTAATGTAGAGGCCGCTAAACTGGTTGAGTCAGTCGACGATATCAATGCATTGTTTCGTGTCCATGAACCGCCTGCCGATGAGCGTTTGACTAACTTTCGTAGCTTCCTGGGTGAATTAGGTCTTGAATTAGGAGGTGGCGACGAGCCTACGCCGACGGATTTCGGCAAGCTTTTGTCTGAGGTTCAACAACGCCCTGATCGAGAACTAATAGAGACGATGCTTCTGCGCTCAATGCAACAAGCAGTCTATCAACCTGATAACACAGGTCACTTCGGCTTGGCATTAAAATCGTATTCACACTTCACGTCTCCGATTAGGCGCTATCCTGATCTCATTTTACATCGCGCGATTAAGGCAATTTTAAAGCGCAAGGGCGAGTTTAAGGGCGCGTTGACCGGTGCATGGGCATATGATGATACTGAGCTCGATGATTTAGGTGTTCATTGTAGTCACACTGAACGCCGTGCTGATGATGCAACGCGACAGGTGGATGAGTGGCTCAAATGTGAGTTCATGCAAGACCATATCGGCTCAAGTTTCACTGGTGTTATCGCGGCGGTTACAAACTTTGGTTTATTCGTGCGGCTTGACGAATATCAAATTGATGGTCTGGTGCACATCAGTAATTTAGGTGATGACTATTATCAGTTTGATAACACCAAAAATATGCTTGTGGGTGAAAATAGTCACCGCGTGTTCCGACTTGGAGATAAAGTAGAAGTGCGTGTTAAACAAGTCAATCTAGACGACCGTAAAATTGACTTAGAGTTGTTAAGTGCAGAGAGTCCTACGGGTAAATCTCGTATGCCTAAAGGCAATAAAGGACAGCAGCGTAACGCTAAAAAGGGTGACAAAAATAGCCGTGGTAAGCGCTCGAATAAGCGCAAGCCGTCAAGTAAAAAAACATCGGGTCAAAAAAATAGTCGCGGTCATTCAAGTAGTAAGGGGCGCAATAAATCATGAGTCAGAAGGTTACAGTTTTTGGTTTGCACGCGGTTCGCTCAGTGCTAACACAGCACCCCGATCGGTTAATAGAGTTATTTGTTTCACGTGAACGTCAGGATGCTTCCGTTGCTGAGGTGATAGGTCAAGCGGAGGCGATTGGTATTCGGCCTCAGTGGATACCGCGTCAAGCGCTTGATAAAAGAGCCGAGTTTGGTAACCATCAAGGCGTGGTAGCGACAATAAAAGCTTTACCGCCACTGAATGAGAATGATTTTTCAACATTGATTGAAAAAGCCCAAGGTGCCCCGTTATTTTTAGTACTCGATAACGTGACTGATCCACACAACCTAGGTGCATGCATGCGCACGGCCGATGCCGCTGGCGCGACAGCTGTGGTTGTGCCTAAGGACAAATCAGCACAGATTACGCCTACCGTACGAAAAGTAGCGTGCGGTGCAGTAGACAACATTCCTTTGGTTGTTGTAACCAACTTGGCACGTGCGCTTCGCACACTGCAAGAGCTCAATGTGTGGGTGGTTGGTACAGCAGGTGAAGCCGATAAATCACTTTATCAAATCGATTTTAAGGGTCCGCTCGCATTAGTTATGGGAGCCGAGGGCAAGGGAATGCGTCGACTGACCCGTGAAACTTGCGATGAATTGGCATCTATCCCATTAGATGGCTCTGTAAGCAGTTTAAATGTATCTGTTGCCAGTGGGGTTTGTCTTTTTGAGGCGGTGAGACAGCGTCATGCCAATTAGCCGCCGTTTACTTCCGATAATTATCGCACTGGCACTGATTGGTTTACTGTTCCTCAGTTGGACGCCAAATTGGAATGAAAGTACCTTTGTGCGATCAACTAAGCCTTATGTCAGCATCAGTTACGAATCGAAAACAGATGAGGCGATTGTTAATCAGGTGCTCGAAGATTTACAGAATCGGTTTGATGTGAGACACGAATGGCATATCGAATCGGCGAAGAATGCGGAATATGCGATTCGTGTTGAAGTGGATAAGCAAGATGATTTCTTGACATTACAAGCCGACATCGTTCGGTCCGAGACGCCTCTTGATAGAGTCATGGTAAGAGGGCCAGAAGGCGTCAAAACTGAACTGGCAGGGCGATTAGTATCTTTAGTGACCGACGAAGTCAGCGCAGCACACAAAGCGTCCCACCCTGAAGCGCGAGATTATTAATCATTGCATTTTGTGCATAAATTAGTTAAACTCGCGCGGCTCAAATCAGCCGTTTTATCTTTTTAAATAGAGTATTCCTTGCTTCTATGTCAGTTTGGCTGAACTGAACAGAGGCTACTGAACCAAAAGGAAGCAGTAATGCGTCATTACGAAATCGTATTTATGGTCCATCCAGACCAAAGCGAGCAAGTACCTGGCATGATCGAGCGCTACAGCGAAACGATCAAGCAAGGTGGTGGCCAGATCCATCGTCTAGAAGACTGGGGTCGCCGTCAACTAGCTTACCCAATCAACAAGCTTCATAAAGCGCACTACGTGTTGCTAAACATTGAAGCGAACGCAGAAGTTGTTGACGAGCTGGAAACAGCCTTCCGTTTCAACGACGCTGTTTTACGTAACCTTGTTATGCGTAAAAAAGAAGCGATCACTGAACCATCTCCTTTAACTAAAAAGGAAGAGCGTAAAGGTGATAGCGAAGCCGCTTAATTGAGGTTTTGCTCCTTTAGCAACTATGAATCGACTTCATTTAACTGGACACGTTTGTAAACCTGCTCGACTCGAAAAGAGCCCATCAGGTATTGAGCACATCCAATTCTCTCTTGAGCACCGCTCAATGCAAGCAGAAGCAGGAATGAGCCGACAATCATTTGTTCGTTTACAAGTCATCATGAGTGGCGAAGGGCTTACGCACTGGTTGGATAAATTGACGGTGGGCAGTGAAGTACATACCGAGGGTTTCTTGCATCGTCATGAAGACAAGCAAGGGTTAGCCAAGCTAGTTCTTCACGCTCAGCATCTAGAAATGATTTAAGGAGGCCATAATGGCTCGTTTTTTCCGTCGCCGTAAATTCTGCCGTTTTAAGGCTGAAGGCGTAAAAGAGATCGATTACAAAGACATCGCTACGCTAAAAAACTACATCACTGAATCTGGCAAGATTGTTCCTAGCCGTATCACTGGAACGTCAGCTAAGTATCAGCGTCAGTTAGCACGTGCTATCAAACGTGCTCGTTATTTGTCTTTGCTGCCTTACACTGATTCACATCAGTAAGTTAGCAAAGGCTCGGATACCAAGATTTAGAGGTAGCGAAAATGAATATCATCTTATTAGATAAGATCGCTAACCTAGGTAGCTTAGGCGACCAGGTTGCTGTTAAGTCAGGTTACGCGCGTAACTTCTTGTTCCCACAAGGTAAAGCGGTTCCTGCAACTAAAGAAAACGTTGAGCTTTTTGAGCAACGTCGTGCTGACTACGAAGCGAAATTGGCTGACCAATTAGCTGCAGCTCAAGCGCGCGCTGAAAAAGTCAATGCTTTGGAATCTGTTACTATCGCTTCTAAAGCGGGTGACGAAGGTAAATTATTTGGCTCTATCGGTACTCGTGATATCGCGGACGCAGTTACTGCGGCTGGCGTTGAAGTGAAGAAGAGCGAAGTACTTATGCCAAACGGCACGTTGCGTGAAGTAGGTGAGTTTGAAATCGAACTACACTTGCACGCTGACGTGTTCGCTAACATCACTGTAAAAGTGGTTCCAACTAAGTAATATGTTACTGAGTTATGAAAAGCTGCCTTAGGGCAGCTTTTTTTTTACCTGCCTTGTAAACCTAGCCTCGCATTAACGCGACTTACTCTATAAATTAGCTAATAAACTTTTTTCAGGGAGAGAACCTTGTCAGACAGCAACGACATAGAGTTAGCTGCCAATGGCGATAAGCATGCGTTTAGACGCTTATATGAGCGTTACGTACGTGGTGTCTACGGAATGGTGTTCAGGTTAACTGCTGATCGCTCACTGGCCGATGACTTGGTACAGGAAGTCTTTGTACAGGCCTGGCGTTCATTACCCAAATTTGATGGTCGAGCAAAGTTTTCAACGTGGCTTTTTAGTCTTGCTAATAATGTGGGTATTACAGAAATGCGAAAGCAGTCACGATGGTTTAAACGCAATGAGCGAGCCATTGACCATAATACGCTGGACGAAGCTGACAGTAGCGACATTGATTTAGGCGAGCTCGATAAGTTGATCATCCGCTTGCCTGAGCAAACACGACAGGTTTTCGTTCTACATGCGTTACAGGACTATTCGCACCAGCAAATTGCTGACCTGTTACATATTGCCGAAGGTACGAGTAAATCCCAGTTTTTTCGCGCTAAGAAATTAATGCAGGAGTGGTTATGAGCAACGAAAAAGAGCAACAGTTAGAAGCACTTATTGCGCACCAACGTGAGACTCCTGACGCAATAGAGCCGAGTGATGACTTATGGCAGGGTATTGAACAGCGCTTAGAGGGGCAAACGACTGAGGACTCACGTACATGGTGGGCAGCTGCCGGTGGGGCGCTCGCCGCGAGTCTGTTGGCGGTGGCTGTCTTTGTTGGCTACCAAGGTGCTCAGCCAGGAGAAGATATCAGAACTAATGAATCACCTTATTACGCGGCAGCGGCACAGATGATCAGCACCCAAGCGCAACAGGTTTCGGCGCTGCAAAGGGGTTACAAACTTGCTGGAATTGAGCAGAGTGATGAGCAATTAACTACACAGCTACAACAGCTAGCTAAAGCGCGACAGTCGGTATTAGAAGCGTTAGCGTCTGGCCCTGGTAATGCACAGCAATTGGAGCTGTTGCGTTGGATTAACGAACAAGAACTGGCTTTATTAGAGCAAAGCTATCAACAAAAGCCAGTATTGAAACAAATTTAAGCTTGGTGAACGAGGAGATTACTATGAAATTTTTAACCGCATTATTGATGGGAGCTGTTGCGCTGTCAACAGTGAACGCTGTTGCACAAGAGCGTGTCGATGAAAAAATGGAAGTGCCGAAGGGGACGGAAGTATTTGTTGATAACGAACGCGGCTCAATCGAGATCATGGCGAGTGATGACAACGTGGTTCATGTTACTGGAACACTCGACAAACGCACTGAGCAATTTATTTTTGAACTACGTGGCTCAACATTGCAGGTGCAAATCAAAACACCCGAGCAAAATGGGTGGTTCGACGATGATGAAGGGTCAAAGTTAACTATTTATATGCCTAAATCAAGCCATCTTGATGTAAAAGGTGTATCCATGGATGTCGATGCCTTTGATTTGCAAGAAGGTATCGAAGTAAACCTCGTGAGCGGTGATGTGAAAGTCGAAAATATTGGTGGCGGTGTCGAAGTCAGTACTGTCAGTGGTGACATTGATGCGCGGTCTATTGCTGGTACCGTCAGGCTAGAAAGTGTTAGTGGGGATATTAGCGATAAAGGCAGTAGCGCGAGAGTCGCTCATTATCAAGCCGTTAGCGGCGATATTAGTGTTTACGCCGATATGATGGAAGAGTTCTACTTACAAAACGTCTCAGGCGATGTAACGGCTGAATTACCAAGTCTCAAGAAAGCTAATTTAAAAAATGTCAGTGGAGACGTTAATCTTTCGCTTAAATTGGCAGACAGTGGTGAATTGAAAGCTTCATCCGTGAGCGGCGATATGGCGTTTACTTTCAGTGCGATACCGAACGCCAGTTTTGATATTACAACTAATGCTGGTGGTGACATTGTTAACCGTATTAGTAACGACAAACCCACTGAATCGCGCTGGGGAACTTCGTCAGAATTAAACTTCGAAGTCGGTACTGGAAGTGCGAGAGTGGGTTTAACAACCGTCTCAGGAACTGTCGAAATTCGTCGCGATTAACGATATAGTAGCGCTCATTGGCGAGTGTACAGAGACTGTAACGATGGCGGAAAAAAATAAGCAAAGAGATAAGTCGATTGAGGCGCTGCGTTCAGCGCCTCATTCGATCGAAGCCGAACAATCTGTGTTGGGTGGGTTGATGTTAGATAATGACGCTTGGGATAAAGTTTCTGGGCTGATTATCGCGCAAGATTTTTATCATCGTGCTCATCGACTGATTTTTACTGCAATGCAATCCCTCGCCGATAGCAGTCAGCCAATGGACTTAGTGACTGTTTCTGAGGAGCTAGAGGCGAACACTGAGCTCGACGCCGTGGGTGGCTTTGCGTATCTAGGTGAAATTTCGAAAAATACACCGAGTGCAGCCAATATTGTCGCTTATGCCAATATTGTACGAGAGCGGGCGGTGCTCAGAGAGATGATTGCCGCAGCGAATGATATTGCCGAGTCAGGTTACGATACCCAAGGACGAACGAGCCAACAGTTACTCGATGAGGCGGAGAGTAAAGTATTTCGTATTGCTGAGAAGCGCACTAGTGCAACGGAAGGCCCCAAGGGGGTCAGTGATATTCTGGCTAAGACGATTGAGAAAATAGAGACGCTTAGCAACATAAAAAATCATAACGGTGTAACAGGCACATCGACTGGCTTCCATGATTTAGACCAGATGACTGCCGGTCTGCAGCCTTCAGATCTTATTATTGTTGCCGCTCGACCGTCGATGGGTAAAACCACCTTCGCGATGAACTTAGCCGAAAACGTCGCAATGAACGAAGAAAAACCGGTGCTGGTGTTTAGTTTAGAAATGCCATCTGAGCAAATCATGATGCGTATGCTGGCATCACTCAGTCGCGTTGACCAAAACCGTGTGAGGACGGGACGTTTGGAGGATGATGATTGGGCTCGTATTGCCTCAGTCATGAACATTCTCAATGATAAGAATAATCTGTATATCGATGATTCCTCCGGATTAACACCGACAGAAGTTCGCTCTAGGGCTCGTCGTGTTGCGCGAGATCACGGTGGGTTATCGATGATTATGGTGGATTACTTGCAGTTAATGACAGTACCGGGGATGTCAGAAAATCGTACACTTGAAATTGCTGAGATCTCGCGCTCATTAAAATCTTTAGCTAAGGAATTGAGTGTTCCTGTCGTAGCGCTTTCACAGCTTAACCGCTCACTTGAGCAACGCTCAGATAAGCGTCCTGTCAACTCCGACTTGCGCGAGTCTGGATCGATCGAGCAGGATGCTGACGTTATTATGTTTATCTACCGTGATGAGGTTTATCACCCAGACAGTGCAGAGAAAGGATTAGCGGAGATTATCATTGGTAAGCAAAGGAATGGACCCATCGGTAAAGTTGAACTTAAATTCCATGGGCATCTATCGCGGTTTGATAATTTTGCTCGAGCGTCTGATGATGAGCGCTATTAACTTATAAAAAGAGAGCTTAGCAACAACTAGGCTCTCAGCTTATCAAAACATATTTCGATGTATGCCTTACCGGCAACATGGTTGAAGGGCATGATCAGCTTTGCGCCCTCAGAGCGATGAGATATAGTATGGTCGCGTCCCGAGACGACGATTGGTGTGGCCATATCAAACTCAAAACCGCGCTCGGCGAGCTCCTTTTTGGCACCGCCTGTAACCATATTAGTGATTTCACCCACCATATCGCATACCTCTTCATCCACTGAATCGGGTAGCTCGCCCAACATCTTATGCATGATTTCACAGGCTAGATTTTCTTCAAAGGATATTGAAAAGGAGCCTTTAACTTGTGGACCTACCATTCCAATGATGCCCGACACATCGCCACGAGCGTATTCATCCTTTTTAATTTGAGGCTTTCCTGGCTTAAGCTCTATTTGAGCCATCATTGAAAGCACGTTTTGAAGTGCGTTCAAAAATGGGTTGACGAACGCTGCGTCCATAAATAATTACCTTTTACTTACCGCAATTGATTTTTTTTGTGTCACGCTGCTCGTTAAGT